>CAKUKJ010000084.1 GCA_934662525.1 uncultured Coriobacteriales bacterium
ACCGGTCGGAGGGCGACGGGCTGCGGCTCTTCCCCGGGCGGGTCGAGTCACCGGGTCACGAGCGGGTCGCCGCGGTCTGGCCGCCCGCGGGGGAGGTGCTCGCCAACGTCGTGTCCTCCCAGGGGGTGCACGACGCGTTCGGCGGCGTGGTGCCCGAGATCGCGTCGCGCCACCACCTCGAGCTGGTCAACGTGGTGGTCGACGACGCGCTGTCGCGGGCGTCTGCCGGCCTCGACGACGTCGTACTCCGCGTCCCAACCTTGGTCAGCCGCCTCGTCGGCATGGGCCTGCGGAACCTGGGCGGCAATCGAAACCGCCAGCGCGCTCACCCCCGCTGCGGCGACAAACGCCCGGCGGCCCATCGAAGCCTCATTATGCATGGCCTTCCTCCTTGTCTGTTTGCGGCGCACAGGGCCGACCCCTAGCCAACCCCGCAACAAGGCGAACCGAATACCCCCCGGTATTGTTCCGCCCACCACCTCACGCCGCTCCCTTGCCCAGCAGCTTGCACCCGACCATAGTTGTCAGGTCAAGGGAAATATGGAAAGCCAATTCGAAAGTCCTCCCTACCCCCTCATCTCATCCCGGAGAAGCGGCGTTTCGGGTCTCGGCGCTCGTCTTCAACAGCGAGAACAACGAGGGGCATGTCGGGGGCGCCGTTGAAGCCCGTGTAATACACCCCATAGCGGCCGGCATAAAGAACCCGGCAGGCCACAGGCGGGCATGCCGCATCATAGTCGGGGTCGTACTCCCGTCCTAGCATCGGAAACTGAGCGAGGCGCAGAATCGCCTCCTTCACTTGCAAATATGCCGCATCGGAAGGAAGCTCGGCAAGCTGGTCTTGGGCAAGCTGCGAGATAACGACTGGGCGCCGGGGTGCAGTCATCGCATTCCCCTCGCATGCTCAATCGCGTCGAAAACCTCATCGGCGAGCTTATATCGGCCGGAGAGATAGTCTTCATACCCTCGGATGATATCGTCTTTGATCGCCAACTCATGTTCCCTCGCGGCTGCGAGCTCGGACATCTGCCTGTCATATGCCTCAGCCGACATCACCACGAGACTCGCCTTCCCGTTGCGGGTGAGGTAATACGGCTCAGAACTCTTCTCGCATTTGTCGAGTGTCAGCTTGAAATTGCGTTGCAGCTCGCTGACCGGCATGGTGACTGGCATGCATCCTCCTTCGAACGACCGTCCATGCCGAGTCTACTATGGCGGCATTTGGAGGACAATCACCGTATATGAAAATTTACATATTGCTTTTTGGCCCCGCACTCGTTCTCGCTTGCACTGGCAATATGCCTCCAGGATTTCCTGTACAAGATTCGATTCCTGGGGAGAGGGTGCACTACACGCGAAGCCATGCCCACCAACATATAAAGCGACAGGCATGGCTTCTCGTCATTATTCACAGTGCGAAATGGCGGCTAGCAGGCCTCTTCGAATTCCAAGGTATCCTGCGAGGCGAGCAGCTCGGCCAAAAGGTTACGCTCCTCTTGCAGCACACCCGTCGTAAGATGGCCCAGCCCCTTGTAGAAATCCGTCTTCGCAAAGCGGTCGAGATCGGCGAGCATCATGGGCGTCCAACTTATCAGGTGGTCTTCCAAAAAATTCCTCTGCTGCAAAACGAAGGAAAACGCACCGTCCTCGTCGCCCGCACGCAAGGCCTCGGCGGCCTTGGAACACAAGAAGCTCTCGAACTCCAGCTCCAAGGCGATATGGTCTTCAGGGTCTGTCCAATCGGATGCCTTGTCTTTGCCGGCGCTGCGGTAGATGAGAACCACCTCGTCGCGCGCGTCTTGCATGAGCAGGCGGCGAGCGCTTGTATAGACGCTCTCATAGGGATAAGCGCAGGAATAGGCCGTGTTGCCATGGCCGATGAACGAACGGACATAGTCGACGGCAAGCTCGGTCTTGGCATTCTCCCATGCGTTGCCCAGATACTCGCGCATAAGCCTGTAGCCCAGGTTAATCTCCTTGTTGCCCGTGCGCAGGGGAAAACGCGTCGTACGTAGGCTCTCGAGCAGCGGCTCATCCACCTCAACGCGGTAGAGGCGTGCCAAGAAGTTATAGGTGGCCGCGCGGTCGTCCATCATCTTGGCCAGCTCGTCGGTACCGATGGCCTCGTTCTTCTCTGCTTCAGTCAGCATGGCATCCTCCTACTGATAAAGGGCTTCGTTATCTAGCAGCTCGCGCCCAATGTCCGTGATGGACCATGCGCCCGTCCATTCAATGGCCTCAATGCGCTCAAGGCGGTCGACAAAATACCCGCCGAGGCGACGTGGACTCTCCGTAATGGGATTTGCCCGAACGACAACGTCGATGTCCTTCTTTGTCATCGGGCCGTCGGCAAGCCTCTCGAGGAGCTCCCGGTAAACCGGCAAATAGTACGCCTCGTCATTAAGCATTTGAGCCACATGGGAACGTGGGTCGTGCTCTTTCACGAGTTCGAGACCGGCTTGGGTTGTCACCCAGAAAGAAGGCCTGCATGCAGCCGGTTCTGCGCATGTGGTGTCGAAATCCTCTTCTTCGGCCTCGTCGACGGCTACAGGGGCGGGATCGCCTGCATCTACAGAATCGAGTTTGGCGGCGGAATCCGCCTGATCCTCCTGCACGGCGCCATCGGGGCCTTCCTGCACATAGGGAGTCCCATCCTCGTTCACATGCTCAAGGCCGCCCGCCTTCTCCAACAAGCCGCAGAGCACGGCGGGCTCATATACTGAAAAGTTGAGTTTCTGCCATCGAGCGACATTGGCCAAGACGTCTTCGGTGCTACGGGGCCCATTGCAAAAGTTGAGTATCCGCGTGAGCATCTTTGCCTGGCCAGGCATCGTCTCCACAAGCTTCGCGAGGCGCTCAGCTGCACTTTTGGGTTCTTCCTCGCCGTCTTGCGCAAAATACTCTGCAGGGTTCGACGAAGGGCCTGCAGGATGGCGACCGGTTGCGGCTGAACCGACCTGCATACCAGGCACCTTGGCGTCTCCGGCGTCAACCTCCTCGTCAAACGAGCTCGGCTCTGCGTCGGCATCCCCTAGGGCTTCGTACTCCTCGTCTAACAGCTCTTCCCATTCGTTGCTCGCCATACTGAGACCTTCCCTTCTCCCTAAAACGCCGACGCGCCCTCTTACAGAGCGACCGTACCCGCCTGCGCCTCGGGGAGCTCCCGGGCGCACTCTTGCAGATATGTGCTCGGCCTGATTGCCGCGAGGCGTCCCTGCGGCTGGGCCGTGATACGCTTGATTTCCATACGCGCAGGCTCGGCGTCCACAAGCCACTCGTGGTCGAACCGCGACAACACGCACTCATCGACGCCGGCGCGCAGCAAGCGATTGAACACGATGCGACCACGGTCGAGGTTTCTCTGCTTGACGTCGGGCGGCATGCGCTCGTTGAAACAGTCATGCCCCGGAAAGAACCCATCCACCAGCCCACATGCCACCACATGACGCACATGCGTACCGCACAGCACGTCCTCTGCGGCAATCACCACGGCCTCGTCTCGGTCGGGAAGCGCCGGATCCAGCGCCTGGGCACGCGTCTGCGCAATCGCCTCGGGATCGGCCTCCCCTTCAAACCTGTGCGCCTGCGCAAGGCCGTCTTGAACCCGCTCTGCCAAGCGGGCCGCCGCAGGAAACGGCAGGGGCGCGCCGGGCGAAACGTCCAGGTTCGCAAGGCCAAGCAAGGCATCGGCAAGACCCTTCCCGCTCGTGTTGGCCCACGTGCGCAGCTCCTTCCATGCCTGGCTGGCAAGGAGCGCGTCGTCAAAGCCGCACCAGCAGCGCCAGGCAAGCAGGTCGGTCTTATCCAGGGCTATCTCCTGCAAGCACAGCTGCTTTTGAGCGGCATTGCGCGCGGCGTTGCGAGGGTCGCCCTTGAACGGCTCGCCCACCGCAACACGCATGCAGGCAACGCCGCGTTCCGCGATTGCTGCGGCAAGCCTGCGACCCCACACCTGGTTGGGCACCACCGCCGCAATCTCACCCGGCCGCACGCCTTGCGCAACCCGTGCGGCAATCCAGCCGGCCACGCCGGAAATCTCATCGGCCGGCGCGGGCCACACCACGTTGGCCAACCGAGCCTTGCATATGGACGCATCCCCCAAGTCAACAACGACGGCCTCGCCGCCACGTCTGTCGACGAGGCCGTCCAATCCCTGGGAGAAGGGATGTCGTTCGTTGCCCGCACCAGGGTCGTCGACCGACCCGCTTGCAACCAGGCAATCGCTTGCGAGCAGGTCAAGCAAACGCTGCGAGGCCTTGGTCATTGACGTGTAGCCGTCCGCCAGGACATAACGCCTTCGAGGGGTCTGCGCACCGGAGTCAGACTCTAGATAGCCGCATGCGAGATTGGCCGCCTCGCAGGCCAGCATGGCGCCTTGCTCGGACAGAGAGGCCCGCATGAGCGCCAGCGTATCCTTCTCTTCCACAGTAATCAGCCAGTTTGGATCGCGGTCTTCAAGGTCGACCAACCCGCGGAACAGGAACTTTGACAACTCGCGCAAACGGCGCGGCTGTGTGCCGAGGGTTTTGAGGTCTTCCTCGAGGGCAGCCTGCTCGAAATCCAAGACGATGCGAGGCCGACGTCCTGTAAACGCACGCGCCGGCTCCGTGCCCAAAACATCGCATGCGACTTCCAGCACGCCTTGAGGAGAGATATCGCCGACTCCCAGCCCCGCAAGCACCCGTTGTGCATAGGCCGCCTGCGAGCGGCGCGCCACCGCAAAGAGGATGTCTTCGGCAGGCACACCCGAGCGCACCAGCTCGGCCGCAGCAAAGGCAAGGGCATACGTCTTGCCAGCCGCAAAGCCACCGTGAACAGCCACGGCGCCCGCCCCGCCCCGCACGGCCTCGACCACTGCGGCTTGGGCTTCGTTCGGGTGCACCCCGACCTGTGCGACTCTCATTCCATCCCCATCGTGCATGACGTCCTCCGTCAGCCTGCGCCATGCGCCCTTCAGCACATGGCCTTGCCCCCAACTTGCAAAGCAACTCGTGTATCGCTCACCAATACTGCCTCGCAAGTTCGTGGCACGTCATCGTATTGGGAACATGACATCCAATAAAAGAGCAGGTAAATGATGATTTCTATATGACTGAAGGCAGTGCTTCTATTCAGCTTCGTTAAGCAGATCAAGAAGCTCTTGCTGTGAATGCACGCCGAGCTTTGCATAGATGTGCTGCCGATGCGTCGAGACCGTGCTGTGCGTAAGCACAAGCTCCTGTTGGATGTATGCGGCATCACGCCCCTTGGCAAAGAACATCATGATTTCGAACTCGCGCTCGGACAGCCCCGAGCGCTGGGCCAGGGCATGGCAACGCTCCTGGAACGGACGACGCACGCGGCGCGGCATGACGTCCAATGCGTGGGCAAGAACGCGCTCTGGAAATATGTAGGAGTACATGAGGTACACGCTCAGCGTGCAAGCCGCGGCGAGAAGGTACGCGGTCTGGATTCCCGCCGCCGTGAAGACGCCGGCGCGCCACAACATGCCGCCCAAAACGCCGCCCAGCAAAGGACCAAGCGTCCACCCTATCCGGACGACGGCAAAATACCTGGTGGAAAGCTCTCGGTGAAGGCGCCCGAACGCAGCGACCACGATCCACATCACAATATGCAGGCAATTGAAGGCAGAAGAGGCCCAGATGCCCGGCATGGCGAGGTCGACGTTGTCGAACACAAACGGCAATGGCATGGAGACCGTCCCCACAAAAGCAAGCAGCACAACAAGCCGGTAGCATCCGCCCAGGCGGCGGCGCGCCCCTTCCGCAAGAAAGCTCGCAACAATAAGGGCGGCGGCGACGGCCATGACAAGCAGGCTCACCGCATGCATCTCTATATACCAGGAGCCAGGCGTGCCGGTTGCCGCACGAACAAACCCCAAGCCCATCTCGCGCGCCAGCACCGGCACGAAACCCACGATAACCAGCGCAGCGGCCATCCGGAAAACAGTTATCGCCTCATCGGAGCCATCAGATTGAGGGCATGAGGGAGCAGGTGTTGCCTCCGCAACCCCGTCGACACAATCCTCGTCAAACATGCCCAACCGCATGGCGTTCCTATGAAACAAAAGACCCGACCCGCCAGCCATGAGGCAGTTCAGCGTCGTCATGGCGGCAATGGCAATCGTTGGGTCAAGGCGTACCGCATAGCCGAGCGTCTGTGCCAGCACCACGACAACCTTGGCGAGCACATAGCCCAGCGCGCCCGTCACCACGATGCCCCGATAGTCGAGATTGCTCGCAAGTCGGCACCATTGCATCAGGCAGGCCCCGCTCGCCAAGGCGCTCGACACGCCGGCCAAGGGGATGCAAACGGCCTCAATCGGCCCTCCCAATATGGTGGAAAGAATCAACAGCGTGGACACCACCATGCCCGCCGTGCCGGCTGCACAGGCCCGTGGACTATAGAGAACTCGGTCGGCCGCAGCCCCGCGCCATGCGAGGAAGCACAGGAACACGAACAGCGTGACGATGGACACGTAATAGAGGACATCGCCTGCGGCAACCGTCTGAAACGGTGACCAGCTGCGCCCGATGATCTTCGCGCCATAAAACATGTTGTCGACCCATGCGAGATACAGCGACAGCGCCGCGCCGAACATCAGCTCGTCCCTCGTGGGGACAAGCGACCGGCCTGACTGCAGCCATCTCGCAAGGGACGGCTCTTCTTTGCCGCCCGTCGGCGACTGAGCGTCCTGGTTTTGCATATGTACGCACCCTTTCTCCCGTCACTTAGGATACATCCCGCCTGTACCAGGGACATCATGCTCGCAACACGATTTTGCATAAGGTGCCCAGAGACCGCGAAACAGGCGTCTTCATGCTGGCGGTCGATTCCGCCCGGCAAGCCCACATGAGAAAAGTAGCGATGGGAAATGCCCGCGCCCTTCCGAAAGGGGCAGGTCGCCATCATGCGCCACGGCGACCGGGCATACCTGCAAGCAAACGAAAGGAGAGGGCATATGGGTAGTAAGCTCAGCATGTCGCGCCGGACTTTCATGAAGACAGCGGTGATTGCCGGCGCGGCGACTGCGCTCTCAAGCGCAATCACCGGCACCGCCCTGGCCGACGGCTCGCCTGAAGATGCGGCCAAGGCCGGCGAGGTCACCAAGATCAGGAGCGCATGTCGCGGCTGTGGCAAGATGGAGTGCGGCGTCTGGGTGTACGTCAAGGACGGTAAGGTCATCAAGACCGAGGGCGACACAAGCTGCTTCGGCTCGATGGGCAACCACTGCGCCAAGGGCCAGGCGTCGCTGCAGGCCGCCTACCACCCCGACCGCATCAAGTACCCCATGAAGCGCACCAACCCCAAGGGTTCCGACGATCCCGGTTGGGAGCGCATCAGCTGGGACGAGGCCGAGGAGCTCATGGGCACCAAGTTTAAGGAGCTTCAGGACAAGTACGGCTACGAGACCTACTTCTCCATGGGCGGCACGAGCCGCATCTGGGCAATGGGCCCCTACAGCGCCTACAAGCAGTGCTTCCACTCGCCCAACGCCATCCAGGCCAACGAGATCTGCAAGGGCCCGCGCTTCTACGCCACCAAGCTCGACGCGTCCAACGCCTACTCCTGGATGGAGACCGTGGGCCGTCCGCGCGTGTACGTGCAATGGGGCGGTGCCTCGGAACTCTCCAACTACGACGACTCATGCCGCACCACGGTCGACGTCGCCACGCGCGCAGACACCCACATCATCGTGGACCCGCGTATGACCAACCTGGGCAAGGAGGCCGACATCTGGTTGCCGCTGCGCCCCGGCACCGACGCGGCCATGGGCCTTGCCTGGCTCAATGTCATCATCGACAAGGAGCTCTACGACGACCTCTATGTCCGCAAGTGGATGAACGCCCCCATGCTCGTCGTAGACGACCCCGACTACGACCCTGAGCCAAACGAGTCCACCACTGCTCACAAGACCACGAAAAACCACCTGCTCAAGGAGTCCGACCTCGTCGAGGGCGGCCGTCCGAGCCGCTTCATCGTCGTCAACGAGCTCACGGGCGAGCTGTCCTGGTTCGACGCCGAGGACGACGTGGACGAGAAGGGCGAGCGCGTGGCGCCGCACTGGGAGGGCGAAGTCTGGGAGCCCGCGACAGAAGGCAAGGAGGCCAACCAGCCCGGCCTCTCCTTCACCGGCCAGTCCCAAGGC
>CAKUKJ010000085.1 GCA_934662525.1 uncultured Coriobacteriales bacterium
GCTCTCTTTCAAGCTGCGTATCTCTTCGGAGCTTCTATGTATGGAGGCAAAAGCAGTATTTGGAACAATTTCTCCGCGACGGCCAGCAAGAATGAACAGGAACTCGAAGTTCTTATCCCAGGTCACGCGCCTGACTTCTCCGCCTACCTTTACGGATTCGGTTACTTTGCTTATCAGGAATGGCATGTTCTTGGGCCCATCGTCAACGACAATCAGCCACCTGCCGTTATCGGTTTCCCCGGGGCCGGGCATAAGCCACTCCTTACGTTGGTTCAAGGCTCACAGCGTACACCGATAGTCTATGGGATTGTCTTGGCGTGCGCTAGGAAGATTCTGGCATTCATGGCATTGTGCCGCCGGGCTCCAATCGAGTAAGTGAAACCAACTCCATAGACCAACTTGCGACGAACTTTGCAACGTCAGTGCCCTGTACCGTTGTTTGTGCGCTGAGAGGCGCAAAGCAGCAGTAAGGCCGACGAGAAAGGATTTGCCATGATCGCAAACATCGAGTGCCCGCCCACGCTCTCGAAGGAGGAGGCCAAGGCGGCAAAGCAGCTCTTTATGGAGGACGTGGAGAACAGCGACCGCTGCTTCAGCATCGAGGGAGACACCCTCGTTGCCTATCGCAACGGTTTCAAGGTTGTCATTCAGGGCATGTGGGAGCAGGGCTTCTTCTTCATCGACACGGACATGGGCGTGACCGTTCCCGATGACGAGGACACGATGCTGGAGCTGCGCACCTACATCAGCTTTGTGGAGGCATTCCGCTTCAAGCACGCAGACCTGTACACGTCCTCGGGCGAGCGTCTTGTGACGGGCAAGGGCTTTCATGCAGGCGAGAGCATCCATTTTCGTTGGACGCCCCTCGTCAACGCTTGGGATTTGGATGACCTGACGAACCTGCCCGCTCGTACTGCAGAGAAGATCAAGGGCGACCTTGTCAAGATTCTGGCGGGAAAGAGCGCCATGGGCCTGATTGCCGGCGACGAAGGGGAGGGTGGGGACCTCGACCAGCTCCTTCGCCGCCTTCATGAGCGCTTTGCCGACTAACGCTATCTAACTGAAAGGAAACACCATGTTGCTGACTGAGGAAAAGGGTCAGGACAGCGTCTACAACACGACTGTCGTGCGCCTCCACCAGACCAAGGCCGACCAGGCAGAAGGATGGCTGCACGCGCCTGCGTTCGGCCCCAATGGAGGCGAGCTTCGCGTGAGGGTCGTCTACGAGGAGAACAAGCGCATCTGGCCGACCGTAAGTCTTGTAGATTCTGTGGATGACAAGAACGAGCGCGCAAAGATTGCTCACGAGCTTTCCAAGCTGGCCATCGAAGACCCTGAGACGTATTCCATGTTTGCCGTTGATGCCCGCGACGGCGAGACCGTTGCCAGTGCCACGCTGACCGTCGACCTGACCGCCGCCGCCCTCGACCGTTGGTTCAAGCAGCTGTCCGATGTCCTTACCGACCATGGATGCGAGCTCTACCAGCTTGTTCATCCCGGCAGTACCGATTGTGCACCCACGCTTGCCGATAGCGACTTTGACGACGACATGTTCTCCAACCTGTTCTAGCCGAGCTTTTTGCGGAGCGGCGTTAGTGCTGCTCCGCATGCATGCCCTGCTGCGAATGAGGAGGATAAGCATGTTCTTTGGAGATATGAGGAAAGCATCTTACCAGGTGGATGAACCTATGAGGCTTGCGCAGTTGGGCGTAGACGGCAACGACCCCATCTGTGCCGGCACGTTCTGGAGCCATGGTTTGATGTACACGCTTACGGCCTTTGAGGATTCCTCTTGCGTTGTCGCCTCGGTTTTTCTCGGGCGTTTTCATTGGGATGATTTCGCAAAGGCCGCCGAGGCACTCGAGGCCTTCAAGGAGCGTTGCCCCGCCCATGGCGAACACCTCCACTACCTATCCAATTGCAGTCTTGTTTTTGAGGCGACCCTTGCAAAGGACGAGCGCCTCCCCGAGATGCTCTCCTTGTTTAGCAAGGTGTCCATGGATTTTGTCGACAGCAACTTCTACGACGTCAAGGCCGCTCTTGGCTACCCCTCTGCGATTGAGAGGCAGGTGTAAAGAGGCAGATTCGCTTGCCTCTTCGAGAGGGGCCCTCCCGCGTCCTTTTCAGGGGCCGGGAGGGCCTTGCCTCACGGCCCTTATCGGAGCAGCGGGATTGTCCGCGCTTCCGCGTGGCGCTCTATGGGGGTCGCGGCAATCTCTACATGTTGGGTGCAGCGCACCGTCTGTCTGTTTTTCCGTCCGCAGGGGCCTGTATCATATGGCGCAAGATTGAAATGGACGGGAGCGGACATGCCATTTGGGGCAACTCTTACATATGAGCAGGACGCCAAAGAGGCGCGTAAAGCACGGGGCGCATTCTTCACGCCTCCTGAGCTTGCGCGTGAGTTGGCCAGGCGCACCATTGACTTTCCCACGGCTCGCGTGTTTGAGCCGTCGTGTGGTGAGGCCTGCTTTTTGGCTGCGGCTTGGGAACGTCTGACTGATTTGGGCGCGAGTGGTGCTTCTGCAATCGCCCAGTTATTTGGCTGCGAGCTTCATGAGGCAAGCGCCTGCGCGGCACTTGAACGTCTGGGTGCGATGGGGGCCAGCGCTTCAATTGAAGTCGGCGATTTCTTCAATCTCGACGATCGCGCCCGTTACGACGTCATCGTGGGAAACCCTCCGTATATCCGCTATCAAGATTTCCAGGGGGAGGCCCGCAATCGGGCGCTCGCTCGCGCACAACAGGCTGGCGTGAGCCTCACGTCCCTGTGCTCTTCCTGGGCGCCGTTTCTCGCCGTCTGCGTCTCGATGCTCGTGCCAGGCGGCAACCTCGGCATGGTCCTTCCGGCTGAGCTTTTGACCGTTGGGTATGCGGGCCCCCTTCGCCGGCTTCTCACGTCCTCCTTCTCCTCGCGGGAGATCACGATGTTCGATGAGCGCGTCTTCCCAGAGGTTCAGGAGGAAGTCGTTCTTCTGGTTGCACGCGGAAAGGGCGCGTCGTGCAACGGGAAGGTGAGATTGCGCCGTCTGAAGAACCTCGCAAATGCCGAGCCTACCTACGAGGGCCTCGTCGAGGTCAATCCTGATGGCTCCCGTTGGTCTTCTGTATTGCGCGCCGGCGCTTTCGCTGAGGAGATGGACGCAGACGGGTTTTGCGTTTTGAGCGATTGGGGCCGCGTGTCTTTGGGCGCAGTGACGGGCGACAATGGCTTCTTCGCTTTGTCAAAGCAAGAGATGCGCGACATTCGTTTGAAAGAGACGGACACAGTAAGGCTTGTCCCCCCAGGCTCGCAGCATCTGCGTCAGCTTGTATATGGATTTGAACAGGAAGCGGCGTGCGACAAGGCGGGTATGGCGACCCGCCTGTTCCGCCCTCACGCCGAGAATCTGGGCGGCGATGTCCTTGCCTATACAGACACAGAGGGGCCCGCGCTTTGCGGGGAGAATACGACCTGCGCGTCTCCGATATCGATTTTTAGGTGGTTTGTCGCCATCTGGGCCATGGGGAGATGATTGGCGATATGGGCAACGGAAGAAAAGATTTTGACCACGCTCCCGGCACTTGCTATGGCGTTGGGGTTGGGCCGGGCGATGCGGAGCTGATGACGCTCAAGGCGGCGCGGGTGATTGGGGCGTGCGCGGTGGTGGCCGCTCCGGTTACGCGCGGGGGAGCGACGTTGGCGCTCGACATCGCGGCGCAGGCGGTGGATTTGTCGGGTAAGGAAATCGTTCGCCTGCCGTTTGCCATGTCGCGCGACGTGGGCGAGCGCGCCCGCATGCATCGCGCTGCAGCCGAGATCGTTGTCGGCCGTCTCGCCCAAGGCAAAGATATCGCCTTTCTCACCCTGGGCGACCCAGGTGTGTTCTCATCGTTCTACTATCTGGCCGACGACCTGCGCAAGCGTGGTTTCGGCGTCGAGGTCGTACCGGGTGTCACAAGCTTCTCGGCAGTCTCGGCGTGTCTTGGGGAGGGCCTTACCGAGATGGACGAGCCCCTGCATGTGGTTCCTGCCGCAGCCTGGGCCGCCCGCATCGACGATGTTCTCGACCTGCCGGGCACAAAGGTCCTCATGAAGCCGTGCGGAAAGCTGCCCGAGATCATCGCTGCCCTCGACCGCCACGGCGACTTGCCCCGCGCCGCCCTCATCTCCGACTGCGGCCTTCCTACCGAGTATGTCTGCCATGACCTTGCGACCTTCGACCCCACCGAGCATCCCAGCTACTTCACGACCGTTGTGGTGAAGTAGCCGGGGCTGTCTGCTATGCCCCACCCAGCCAGGTGCTCAGCACGGGGACCCAGCCGCCGACCCACACGGCGACGATGAGGGCGGGCAGAACGTAGGAGACGTAGAAGCGGGCCCAGGCGGGGAACTTCAGGCCGCTCCCTTTGTCCACCTCGGCCAGGAACGCCTTCCAGCCCCAGCCGCGCTTGGTGGTGCAAAACAGCAGGAACACGAGCGCGCCGATGGAGAGGATGTTGTTGGAGAGGATGAAGTCCTCGAGCGACTGGATGTCGCCGATGCCCGGCACCTGGAAGGCTGACCACAGGTTGTAGCCCAGGATGCAGGGCAAACCAAGAGCGAAGAGCAGCACGCCGTTCACTGCGCATGCGCGCTTGCGACTGACGCCCCACTGGTCGATGCTGAACGCCATGACGTTCTCAAACACGGTCACGATGGTGGAGAGCGCCGCAAAGCTCATGAACAGGAAGAACAGCGTGCACCAAAGCCTGCCCATCCACATCTGCTGAAACACGGCCGGCAGCGTGATGAACACCAGCCCCGGGCCGCTTCCCGGCTCCACGCCGAACGTGAAGCACGTGGGGAAGATGATGAGGCCTGCCATGAGTGCCACGACCGTGTCGAGCCCGGCTATGCGTATGCTCTCGCCGGTGATGGAGCGCTCCGAGCTCATGTAGCTGCCGAACACGCTCATGGAGCCTACGCCCACGCCGAGTGTGAAGAACGCCTGACCCATGGCGGCGAAGACGGCGTCGGTGAACCCCTCGGGGCCGTTGGCGAAGAGCTTGCCGAAGTCGGGCTGGAGGTAGAAGGCAAGGCCCTCCCCGGCGCCGGGAAGCGTCACGGCGCGCACACACAGCACGATGAGCAGCACGAACAGGAGGGACATGAGCACCTTGCTGACGCGCTCGATGCCCTTTTGCAGCCCGAAGCTCGTGACGACCGCGCCGAACACGACGACGACCGCCAAACAGGCGGTCATTTCGCCGGGGTTGGACAGCATGGACCCGAAGACGGGCTCCATGCCGCTTGCGTCGATGCCCTCAAACGCGCCCGTGGCGCTTTTCACCGTATAGTCGAGCATCCAGCCCGCCACGGCGGCATAGAACATCATGAGCAGGTAGCTGCCCACAAGACCCAGCCACTTCGCCCAGTGCCACTTGGTGCCCTTGGGCTCGAGCACGTCGAAGCTGCGCGCGATACCCTTGCGTGACCCGCGCCCACATGCAAACTCGAAGATGAGGATCGGCAGGGAGAAAATCAGCAGGAAGATCAGGTAGATGACCACAAACGCCGCGCCGCCGTACTGGCCCGTGATGTAGGGGAATCGCCAAATGTTGCCCAACCCGATGGCGCACCCGGCCGCCGCGAAGAGAAAGCCCACCCTGGAGGCGAACTGTTCGCGTGCGGGCCTCTCGGACGTCGCGGGGGCCTCGATGCCTGATTTCATCTGCGTGCTCCTGAATCCGTCTTCGTGTGGTCGCCCCACGCATGTCGGTGGGGCCATCGGGCCACTATAGCACCAAAGGCTTCTTCCGATGGCGGTCGGTATGCGAACGGTTTGCCGATGGGGGGGTGGCCAAGTCGCGTCAGCCTTTGCGGGGTTGACTGGGACGCCCTGAGGCTCTCGGTGTCCGCCGTTGGAGCCAGTCTGTTTTTGCCTTCCTAGCAGGCAAAACTCAACTTTGGAAAACTTTTTTGAGATTTCCTCTTGCGTTTCCCGCCATGTTGGGCGTACTATGCGCCGCAACATAGTCATCTGTTCAGGGCGAGGTGCAAATCCTCACTGGCGGTGATCGGGAGGCGACTCCCGCGAGCCCGCGAGCCCCAATAGGGGCAGGATCTGGTGAGAACCCAGGGCCAACGGTAACAGTCCGGATGGAAGAGCAGCGAATGACGTTTATGACGACGGAAGGGCCGCACGGCTCTTCTGCCCTTAAGCGCATTCTACGTAATCCAAAAGCCCGCTGGCAGGTGGCCGGCGGGCTTTTTTATGCCCTGAGAAGCTCGCCGACCCTCTGCCATACCGGGCGGAAAGGTGTTGCGATGGCGGGTGCGGTTGGTAATGGCGGCCTCGGCGAGATGAGGCTCGAGGCTCAGGGGCGCGACGTCGAGAGCCACGTCGCTGCGACTCCGGCTGTGCGTATGGCGGCGACGGTGACGACGGACGTGGCCGAAGAGCCCGACGCGCGTTTCAT
The DNA here is from genome assembly GCA_934662525.1 of uncultured Coriobacteriales bacterium. Lineage (GTDB taxonomy): Bacteria > Actinomycetota > Coriobacteriia > Coriobacteriales > UMGS124 > UMGS124. The sequence goes on from CAKUKJ010000085.1 coordinate 6,442, forward strand.
GTGCAGGGCATTGGGGCTTGCGGCGCGGGGCGTGGGTCGCACGAACCCAAACCCGCTGGTGGGTGCGGTCATCGTGCGCGACGGCCGTGTGATTGGGCAGGGCTGGCACGCCTGCTATGGGCAGGCCCATGCGGAGCGCGCGGCCTTGGCGGATTGTGCCCGCCGTGGTGAGGAGCCGAGCGGCGCCACGGTGTACGTGACGCTTGAGCCTTGCGCCCATCAGGGCAAGCAGCCCCCGTGCGCCGACGCGCTGATCGAGGCCGGGGTGGCGCGCGTGGTCATAGGCTCGCGCGACCCCAACCCGCTCGTCTCGGGCAAAGGGGCCGCCCGTCTCGAGGCTGCCGGCATCGAGGTCGTCCGTGATGTGCTGCGCGACGAGTGTGATGCCATCAACCAGGTGTTTTTCCATTACATCACGACGAAGACCCCCTACGTGCTCGCCAAGTGGGCCATGACGGCAGACGGGCGCATCGCATGCCGTAACGGCGACGCTCGCTGGGTGAGCGGTCCCGCGTCGCGTGCCGACGCGCACGCCCTGCGCAACCGCATGGCTGCGGTTATGGTGGGCGCGGGCACGGTTCGCGCCGACGACCCGCTGCTCACCTGCCGCCTTGAGGGCGGCCGCAACCCCCTGCGCGTCGTGCTCGATACCGAGCTTTCTCTAGGGCTCGACAGCGCGCTTGTCCGCAGCGCGGCAGCGGGGGAGGCGCCGCTGTTGGTTGCGTGCGGGGTGACTGCGGAGCCGGCTGTGTCGGTGGGCGCGGCAAGTGTCAGCCACGATGACACCCATGCCGCATCCGCCCGCCTGGTGAAGGCCGACCGGTTGCGCGCCCTTGGCGTCGAGGTGCTTGAGCTTCCCCGCGACGCGGCCGGCCATGTCTCCCTGCCTGCCCTCATGGCCGAGCTTGGTCGGCGCGGCGTCGACTCGGTGCTGCTCGAGGGTGGGGCGCACATGCATGGCAGCGCATTTGCGGCCGGCCTGGTGGACGAGGCGGTTGCCTACGTCGCCCCCAAGCTGCTTGGCGATGGGGGCGCTCCCGGCCCGGTGACGGGCATGGCCCCCGTCGTCATGGCCGACGCCGTGCGCGTCGGCCCGCCTCACGTGGATGTGCTCGGGGAGGACGTGCGTCTGTGCTGGCGTGTGGAAAAGGGCATGGTTCCGGCGGTGGGGCTTCCCTGCGTCGCATGCGGCCCCCTCTATCCTGGCGGCGTCACCACGGCGCAGCATCTCGTGGCTATCGCAAAGGCGGGCGAGTAGCGTGTTTACGGGAATCGTGGAGGAAGTTGGCTCTGTGGCGTCGGTTCCGCCTGCGGGCCGGGCGGGAAGCCTGACGATTGGGGCATCGACGGTGCTGGAGGGCACGCGCCCGGGCGACTCCATCGCTGTGAACGGCGTGTGCCTCACGGTGACGGCGTTTGGGCGGGGGCGCTTCAGCGCCGACGTGATGCCCGAGACGCTTTCGCGTTCAAACCTGGGGCTGCTGCGTCCGGGCGCTCCCGTCAACCTCGAGCGTGCCATGGCGGCGGGCGGCAGGTTCGGCGGACATATCGTGAGCGGCCACATCGACGGCACGGGTCGCATCGTCTCGCGCACCGAGGACCAAAACGCCGTGCGCGTGCGCGTCGCCTGCCCCGCCCCCATAGTCGCCCTCGTCGTTGAGAAAGGTTCGATTGCCATCGACGGCATCAGCCTCACGGTGTCCGGC
>CAKUKJ010000086.1 GCA_934662525.1 uncultured Coriobacteriales bacterium
GTTCATGGCCGACTGAGGGGTCGAGGTCCGCCCAAACGACGTCTCCGCAGCGGTATCCCATCTACATCGCCTCTTGCCCCACCGGAGAAGCGAAGCCGTCTTCCCGTGGCATATATTCACCGCTATAACCAGCAAAAAGCTCATCGAGGTCGCTCACGGGAACAACTCGGCGGATGGGGGTAATCGAGATGTCGGAGGGGCCGGTATCAACTGCCAAAGGCCTCACCTCCACCCACGGCTTTCCGCCCTTGAGCACCGTGAATGGGCGGCCCGTCATGTTCGCCTTCACCGTAAGGGCGCTAAAACGGTTCTTTGTCTCCGTCAAGCCATATCGCTCATAATCAATTGCAGGCGACATCACAACAACCCCCCAACGTGTCCCTACCAATCTGGCCAGATTGTAGCATAGTGGGCCAGATTATCCGATACAAAAGAGGCGCCTGCAAACCATCTGTTCGCAGGCGCCTCCTCTTACGCTCCCGATATATCAGATTGAAAGTCGAGCCTCTGCCTCTTACCCGATAATCCCCAGCTCGCGCATGCAGCCCAGCAGGCGCTCCTCGTGGGCGGGCTCCAGGCAAGTGAGCGGCAGGCGCAGGCTGTTCTCGCCGTAGCCCATCGCCGCCATGGCGGCCTTCACGGGGATGGGGTTGACCTCGCAGAAGAGGGCGTCGATGAGCGGCAGGTACTTGAGCTGCAGCTCGCGGGCGCCGGCCACGTCGCCGGCCAGCATGCGGCGGCACATCTCCACCGTCGCGGCAGGGGCAACGTTGGACAGCACCGAGATGACGCCCTTGCCGCCCAGCGCCATGATGGGCACAACCTGGTCGTCGTTGCCCGAGTAGATGTCAATCTTGTCGCCGGCCAGCGCAGCGATCTGCGCCACCTGCGAGATGTTGCCGCTGGCCTCCTTCACGGCGCAAATCATGGGGTGCTCGGCAAGCTTGGCAACCGTGGCGGGCTGGATGTTGCAGCCCGTGCGGCTCGGCACGTTGTAGAGGATGCACGGCAGCTCGGCCGCGTCGGCCACGGCGGTGAACGACGCGATGAGGCCCGTCTGCGTCGCCTTGTTGTAGTACGGCGTCACGAGAAGGGCTGCGTCGGCGCCCACCTGGGCGGCGAACTTCGTAAGCCCGATGGCCTCCTCGGTGCAGTTGGAGCCCGTACCGGCAATGACGGGGACACGCCCCGCGACCTTTTCCACGCAGTAACGAATGACCTCGCGGTGCTCGTCGTGCGACAGCGTGGGGCCCTCACCCGTGGTGCCCACGCTCACGATGGCGTCGATGCCCTGCTCGATCTGCCAATCGAGCAGCTTGCCGTACATGTCGTAGTCGACGGCCCCGTCCTTGAAGGGAGTCACGATGGCCGTGGCAGCGCCGGTGAAAATCGTCTTCTTCATAGCAATCAACCCTTCAAAAGGTCGCCCAACACCGTATTGACTACATCATAGTTGCCCCGCCGCCCCGCAGACTCCTCGCCCTCACATCCCCAAATCAAACGCATCGCACATGCCGGCAACCGCCCTCTCGCCATATGCCACCCGTCTGTCGGTGGCCTGCCACAAAGCCGTACGGCGATACGGCCCGCAAGGTCAACCCATCCCCAAGAAGCAGGCATGTGCGGCCCACGCTGCGCCGCACAAAAATCCTCCGGCCGTTCTGTCTGACTAGAGGTTTCCTAGAGACCCGTGCCCCCTTCAAACGCCTGGCGAAAATCTGCGGCAGTCAAGGGGTCGTCAGGGTCTGAGAGAACATGCCGCGATGCGAGCTCGTCGGTATAGTCGCCAAGCAGGAAGACCTGGGCCGACCCGTCCTTGTCCACGTGACACACGCTCGGTACCAGGTCGAACGAGGCGATGCGCGTCACCGCCGTGCCGTCGGGCGCGGTCGCCTTCTCTATGTCGAGCGTGGCCAGGCCGCCCACCTGGCAGGCAAGGTTGCCCTGCGACGCCACAAAATTGCCGAATCCCCAATACACGAGGCCCGTGTTGCCCGCCCGCGTCGTCACTTCGCCATACGGGGCCACGACATGGGAGTGCGAGCAGAGCACGAGGTCGGCCCCTGCGTCGATTGCCTCCTCCACCAGCCGTCGTTGCTCTTCGGTCGGCTCGCTTGCATACTCCTCTCCCATATGGAGCATCAGAATCACAAGGTCGGCCTGAGGTTGGCCGTCAAGCGCCGCGGTCGCCGCCCGACCGGCCCGATCGTCGCGAAGGGCGCGTATGCCCTCAAACACGGCGGCCTTGTCGTCCTCAAGGGTGTCCACGAGGTACTCCTCACCCTCGGGCAGGGCGTGGCCGTTCAACCCATATGTCAGGTTGAAGAACGCGAGCCGTATGCCTCCGCGCTCCACCATGCAAGGCGCGCCTGCCTGCGCCGCGTCCTCATGCAAGCCGGCGACCGCGACCTCTGGATGCCCGTTCTCCCAATACTCCAGCGTCTCACGGATTGCCCCTGCTCCCCTGTCGTTCACATGGTTCGATGCGCTTGCAACCACGTCGAACCCGGCGGCGGCAAGCGCGTCGGCCATCGCCGCCGGGGTAGCGAACTCAGGGTACCCGCTTCGCTTGGCCGCGTCGGCCACCAGCACCGTCTCCTGGCACACCGCCGCCACATCGAATCCCGAGACATATGCACTCAGCGGCCCATATACCCCCGAGAAGTCAAACTCCCGGCTTTCGCTGTCGTATGCCGCCTCATATATCCCCTGGTAGGCGATATTGTCGCCCGCCACAAGCAGCGAGACGCGCTGAACTTCGGCAGCCGATTTCGGCTCGGCAGACATAGCGGTCGCGTCATCCACGCCGCCCGCCCCCGATGCCACGGATGCACTATCTGCCTCGGACGCCAAAGACCGGGGCGCTATTGCAACGCCTCCGTCATGCATGGCAGCCGCCCACCCCGGCCCGTCAGGCACGCCGCCGTCCGGCCCAGCGCCCGGCTCCTGGGCCTGCGCATACGTCGGAACGTATACTTTCCTGCCGGCGGGCCCATCGGCGGCACCGGCCTCATCATCTGCGTCCTCCAGCACGAAGCCCCACGATCCCCAGCACCACGCGGCGGTTTCCCCATCCGGCGACGTCAGCTCGAGCGCCCCGTCCCCTCTCACCTCGGCCGAAGCGACGTCTTGCCCAAGCGCCGAGCTCATCCACAGAGAGACGACTTGACCGGCGCGCGCTCCATACACAAACACGTGCTGCGACCAGGCATCGTCTGCCCCCTGTTTCCAAAACGGGCGGTAATTGCCGAAACTTCCCCGCTTCCATACAAGAAAGACCAGCTCATCGGCACCGTCAGCGTCGATGTCGTAGGCAAATGCGTCGAACACGCGCCACTCGTCGGGACTCGCAAAGACCTCCGCGTCGCATGCAAGCACCCGAGCGCCATGCTGCTCATCAACCACCACGCGTGACTCGACGACGCCGTCGCCGTCCAAGTCGCACGCAACGTCTTCGACCTGCCAATAAGCCCGCTCAGGGATGCCCCCTCCCCGCAAGACCTCCATACACGAGGCGACACCTACATCGACGGCCCCAAGCAGCAACATCGCCGCCGCCAATGCGACGCCGAGCATCGCGGCAACCGTCCGCACCCGTGTCACACCGCAACCGTTGGAACCCCGCAATCCATCTCACCGCCGCCCTTTGCCTGCAAGCCCCGCCCTACATCTCCCGCCAGCTCAAGCTGAATTCCTGCGTCCACCAAATCGGGTCCATCGCAGGCTCGCTGTACATGCCGTCGTCGCCCACCTGGATGCCCATCATCTGTCGCCACTCGGTATCGGTCAGCCGCTGGTTCAGGGGCTGCGCAAACTGGTAGAAGCTGTACACCGCGCCCGTCATGAGACGCAGCGCGCCGTCCATCGGCACCACGACGAACATCTTGGAGACCTTGCCCGTCGCCACCTCGAGGCACGACCCGTTGGGGTCTGTGGCGATGTCGGCCACGATGGCCGAGGGAAACTCCCTGCTCGTGAAATACTCCGAGTCGGCCTCGCCCTTGTACACCTCCTGCCAGAAATGCTCGATTTGCCCGCCGAACGTTCGGATGAGGTCGAACTCCTCGTCGCTGGGCAGCTCATCGGACAGCTCTTTGCGCGCAATCTCCTGGAGACGGTACGCCAGCTCGCTTAAACGCGCCAGGTTCTCGGCGTCCTCGGCACCTAAAAGGCCGTAGCCCGACAGGCCCTCGGATGTCGCCTGCGTCAGCGCCCCCAGCCGCCCGAACACCTCTGGCTCAGGCTCCACATACCCCCGGTCGTCTCGGTCGGGCAGTTCGCCTCCACCCATCTCGGCCATGACTTGCTTGGCATAGAGCACCGTGTCGTGCTTGAGCTCGGCATAGCTGCCTGCAAAGCTTTGGAGGCATCGCCTCGCCCAGGCCTGCGAGCGCATGAACGCCGGGTATCCCTCGCCTTTCTCGGCGCACAGGGGCTTCAGCGTGCGCAACCACTGTGCATACAGGCTCGCGCGCCACAGCTTGCCGTCTGCCTCGGACAGGCCTTGCCTGAGCGCATCCAGGTTTTCCGTATAGCCCGCATACCCAAACGCGCCAGCCTGCCCAAGCAGTGCATACGCCTCATCTGACCCAAACACAGCAGGAATGTCGAGCACATCGGGCAACAGCCTCTGGTCGCCCGCCGCGTTCTCCTTCACCTCGCTGTACACAAGCTTCTGGAAAATGCCCTCGTCAATGCTGAAACGCTGGCCCATGAGGCGGAATCCCTGACCCTCGGCCAGCGTGTCCTTGTCGGGGTCGTCCATCACGGGAATCGAATTGATATTGGGTCCGGCGGCCTGCGCCGTCAGCGCGTGGAACTCCCGCCAGCTCGCGTCGTCGCCCGCAAGTGCCGCCGTGCTCGGCATACCTGCGTAAGCCTGCTCCACAAGTGGCGCGTACTCGTAATACCCATTGTCGTCGCTTGCTCCGGCAAAGAACGACGTCACCGTGTATATCTTCGACCATTCGTCGAGCGGGCCCTGCGTCAGCAGCAGCGTCACAAGCAACGCGCTGCGGTCGAGATCCTCGTTCTTCTGGGCAAAATTGACGCGCCCATACCACATCATCGCACGGAAATATCCTTCGAGCGCCGCGTCGCCCTCGTAGTACCCGCGCGGCTTATACTGCGAATAATCCTCCATTGCGCCCGTGAGCGGCGAGTCGGAAATCCCACCCTGCCCATATATGAGGCCGAGCTCGGCGTTGGCCAAATCCGCCACGTCGGCCGGCACGCTCACCTCCAGCCCTTGCAGGCACGCACCCACCGTGAAGAACGCCAGGTTGCGCACGGCCGCGCTCTCCCACTCGCTCCCCCTCAGGGCATCGAGCTGCTCACCGGCGCCCACCGCAAGCTGGCTGCTCAGGTTTTGAAGCCCGGGAGCCAGGTAATCGCGCTCGGTGTTTTTAAGCAGATGGCTGAAATACAGGTGATACGTGTGCAGCATGGCATCGGTCGTCACAAAATTCGGCAACAGCGAATACCGGTTCATCTCGTACATCTCAAAGAACTCGTCGCCGTCTTCGAGCTGACAGAAAAAGCCGTACTGGCGCAGCTTGTCGAGCTGGGCGTCGTTGAGATAATACCAATCGAGGTTGTCGACGTTGCTTAAATCGTCGTTCACCGCAGCCTGCGGCGCATGGGGGTTCAAGAACTCCTCCACCTCGGGCAGCGAGCTGAGAAGCGACGGCCGACCCGATGCGGCGGATGCCCCCGCCCCCTGCCCCGCGCCGCCGGCTGTGCCGCCTCCCAGCAGGGAGCCAAGCGACGCACCCACGACATCGAGCGCCGAATCCGCGCGCGCGACCTTTGGAACCAACACGCCCATCGCACCCATCGCCGCCGCAGCCGCCACAAGACCACGTCTCGAAACACGTTGTTCCAGCATGGCTCATCCCGCCCTTCCGCAACACGCCCCCTTGCGCGCCGCCTCCAAGTCGTCAAGATGAGCATACCTTACTTGGGCCTGCCTTCATAGGCGGTAAAAACGCAGCTTGCCTGGTTCAAAGTGCAAATGGGGAGAGTAAAACAACATCCCCTAACAGGCCGGCCCTATATATGCACGTACACGAGACGTATGGCATGTATCGGGACGGGCGCGGGTTGCGGCAGACTGCACCTGAAGAACCCTAGTGCTCCCACTTGATGCCCTGTTCCTCCATAAGCAATGCGATGTCGTCCTGCACATGCTGCATGTCCTGGTCGATTGCGGCAATTCGCTCGGCGCACTCCTTGAGGCGGCCTCGGATATCATTGAGCGCAGGCGTGTTCGTATCGAGCACCCACTGGTTCTTGTAACGCAGCGCATGCTCTAGCGAACTCCAAAAGTCCATAGCGATGGTGCGTAGCTGCACCTCGACGATAACCTCGCGACTCACGCCGTTGAGATACACCGGCACGCTTACCACCAAATGCAAGCTGCGGTACCCCGATTCCTTGGGGTTGGCGATATAGTCCTTGCGCTGTAGCAGCTTGACGTCCTTTTGGCTGAGAAGCTCGTTTTCTACTGTGAAGACGTCTTCCAGATAGTTGCATACCACACGAACGCCGGCCACGTCGAAGATATTCTTGCGAATGCCCTCAAGCGTGGCCGGATATCCTTTGCGGCCAAGCTTCTCATACAAGCTTTCGGGCGTCTTGAGACGCGATGTGATGGTGTGGATGGGGCTATGGCCCAGGCGAATTCGGGCGTCCTCGTCAAGGTTTTCAAATTTGGTTGTAATCTCGCGAATCGCCGCGCGATACTCTGCCATCAAAACCTTGAAGGCGTGCACCTCGGGACGCTCAACAAGCTGGACATCAAACGACTCGCTGGCTCCTCCCTCAACAAGCGTTGCCTCTACCACCGTATCGCTCAAAACATCTCCCAAATATCAAAAGACAGGCCCAATGCGACTTATGAAAGACTGTATACCCTCTTGAGACGCCAGGATACTCCAACCATCATTGCAAGAATGCAATGATTGGGGCGGTTTCAGCCATACTTCGCCTCGAATCCCCGACAAAACCCGGGAAGGCAAAGATATGGGCTTGAGACAAGCGCGTTAGTCGCGACCAAACGAAAATGAAAGTATCTCCTTGGCAAGGTCGCAATAGTCGCGCGGAAGACGAAGCGGTCCTGAAACATAGCCCGCCATCTCGGAGGCAACCTTTGAGCCGCAACCCTCGCGAACGGCCGTCTTCAACACATCGAAGCCAACCTCACTAGCGCCAGAAATGATGCGTTCGATGTTTTTATCCTCATTTTCCCTGCTAGAAGCAACGCGAGTGATAGCCACGCCAATGACTCTAAACGAAGGATTAAAGGATCGGCGAAGAAGTGCAAATGTCTGAGAAAGTTGGGCGAAATCCTGCTGCCTGAAAACGCCGGGAGAAGTGAGCACGATAGAGGCTGAAGAAGCGCAGAAGGCGTTCCATGCAAGTACGCCCAAATTCGGAGGCGTATCAACAATCGCGATGTCGTACGAAGAAGAGACCTGATCCAGGGCATCTGCAAGGAGACGTTCCCTGCCAAGAGACATGAGTTCCATATCAGCCGAAGACAACGCGATGCTCGCAGGAAGCACATCGCCCAGAAGCGTAGGAACAATAGCTTGTGCACACTCGGCACCAGTCAGCACATCATAGGAGGAGGGTATGCCTTCGGCGTCAGCATCGATGCCAAAAGAGCGGCTAAGATCGGCCTGGGGGTCAAGATCAACCGAGAGAACCCTCTTACCAGCCTCGCGCATCGCCAGAGACAATGCGCACGCGGTGGAAGTTTTTCCGACATTGCCACGCTGGCTGGCCATAGAAAGAACTTGCACGACACACCCCTTTACAAGACTCGCACTGGCTTTAAAGAATACCGCAATAAGAGGAAGGACGGGATGTTCTGCCAGATAAACGTATATAAAGGCGTAATAAAAGGAATAGAAGGCAAGAGAATAAATAGACCAGGAATCGCCAGGGGAAAAGCAAACAAATCATGTGATAACACAGCATACAAAAACACCCGCCATAGGACGGGTGTAAGAAATCAAGGATGGTGGGCGCTCTAGGATTCGAACCTAGGTAGGCAGAGCCAACGGGTTTACAGCCCGTCCCCATTAACCACTCGGG
>CAKUKJ010000087.1 GCA_934662525.1 uncultured Coriobacteriales bacterium
AAGCGGCACGACGGAAACGCCTTGCTCCTTGAGCTGGGCCGTGGGCGTAGAGCTCGTGCTGTCCATAACGATAGCGAACAAATCAGACTCCTCACTGGTGAGAGACATTTTGCCGACAGTATAACCCATCTGCGGCGCGGCTAAACAAGGCGACGGGACTGTGCGCCGCGAGCGGCGTGCCTGCGAGCCCTGCTGCCCCCTACTCCCCCGCGATGCAGGCAAGGAAGCGCTCGCCGAAGCGGTCGGCCTTGGCCTGACCCACGCCTTGGACATCGAGCAGCCCCTCGAGGTCGCGGGGGCGTTTGCGGGCCATGTCCACAAGCGTGACGTTGTTGAAGACGATGTAGGCCGGCACGCCCTGCTCGCGGGCGATCTCGGTGCGCAGGGCGCGCAGGCGCTCGACGAGCTCCTCGTCTACGTCGTCCATGACGTCGGCGCCGCCCCGGCCGAACGTGATGCCCTTCGAGCCCGCCACCGGGCGGTCGGGGGCGGCGTTGGCCTTCATGCGCTTGGGAACCTTGAGCAGGTAGGGTGTCTTGTCGCGCAGGAGCCACTGGCGGCCGGCGTCGGTGGCGTGCACGGTGGGGTACTGCCCGGGCGTCGTGGCCAGAAAGCCCATCTCCTCAAGCGAGTCGAGCACGAAGCGCACGCGCTGGGTGGACGCGTCGGCCATGATGCCATAGGTCGAAAGGCCGTCGTAGCCCGCGTCGAGGATACGCTGGGCGTGCGAGCCGCGCAGCACGTCGACCACCGTGGACTTGCCCGCCGCACGCCCCAGGCCCGCGATGCGCAGCACGCAGCTCATGACCTTCTGCGCCTCCACGGTGGCATCTTGCTCCTCCACGTCGGTCGAGCAGTTGGAGCAGTGGTCGCAGCGGAAGGGGGTGTCGGTCTGGCCGAAGTAGCGCAGCAGGTACGAGCGCAGGCAGTCGGTCGTGGTGCAGTACAGCGTCATCTTCTTGAGCCGCTCGCAGTCGCGGGCATGGAGCAGCTCGGCCGTCTCGGGGTCGCAGCCGCCCGCCTCAAGCTCCTGTCGGCTGCGGTCGATGAGGAACTGGCAGGTCTGCACGTCTTTCTTGTTGTAGATGAGGATACAGTCGGCCTGCGAGCCGTCGCGGCCGGCCCTGCCCGCCTCCTGATAGTAGCCCTCCAGGTCGGACGGCATGTTGTAGTGGATGACGAATCCGACGTTTGACTTGTCGATGCCCATGCCGAACGCGTTGGTCGCCACCATGACGTTCGCCCGGTCGTAGAGGAACTCCTCCTGGTTGGCCTGGCGCTCCTCGGCCGTGAGCCCCGCATGATAGCGCGTGGAGGCGAAGCCCTCCCGCCACAGCAGCTCGCAGACGTGCTCGACGGCCTTGCGCGTGGAGCAGTACACGATGCCCGTCTGCCCCGCCTGGGCGGCCTGCCCGCTCGCGTCGCGCTTTGCCGCGCGGGCCGCCACGAGGCGCACGAGCGTGCGGTCCTTGTCGCGCGGCTCGGGGCGTTCCACGCCGAAGTACAGGTTCGGCCGGTCGAAGCCGCCCACGAGAACAAAGGGGTCGCGCAGCTCCAGCGCGTCGAGGATGTCGGCACGCACCTGCTCGGTGGCCGTGGCCGTGAGCGCCGCCACGACGGGGCGCGTGGGCAGGCTCTCCACGAATCCGGCGATGTTGCGGTAGTCGGGCCGGAAGTCCTGGCCCCACTGCGACACGCAGTGGGCCTCGTCCACGGCGATGAGCGGGATGCGCGCCTGGGCGGCGAGCTCGGCCATGCGCGGGGTGGAGAGGCGCTCGGGTGCCACATAGAGCAGGCGCACGTCGCCCGACAGGGCCCGCGCGAACGCGTCGGCCTGCTCGGCAGGCGTGAGGGCGCTGTTGACGCACGCGGCGGGGATGCCGGCCTGCTCCAAGCCCGCGACCTGGTCTTTCATGAGCGAGATGAGCGGCGACACCACAAGCGTAAGGCCGGGCAGCAGAAGCGCGGGAATCTGGTAGACGAGCGACTTGCCCGCGCCTGTGGGCATGACGCCGAGGATGTCGCGGCCGGCCAGCACCTGCTCTACCAGGTCGCGCTGGTTGGGGCGGAAGTCGTCGTAACCGAAGCGCTCCTTGAGCGCCGACCGGGCGTCTTCCATGGTGGGTCCGGCGGCTGCGACTGTGGGCGCGCCCGAAGGCGTGGTGAAGGACGGTGGGAACTGTGTGGAGGGCTGCGACGGCATCTAGGCTCCTTGCGACATTTTGCTGTATGCCCAGGATTGTAGCCCCGGCATGGCTAGAATGGGCCCACAAGACGCAACGCGTGCACGCACCACACCGGGAGCCCGCACGGCATCCCCGGGGCGCACGCGCGGGCACACGATTCAAGACGGGCAGGTACAAGCTGCATGACTCCCTACATTCACCGGGTCGCCTACTACGAGACCGACCGCATGGGCATCACGCACCACTCCAACTACATCCGTTGGATGGAGGAGGCGCGCGTGGACTACATGGACCAGATCGGCTGGAACTTCGCACGCATGGAGGAGTCGGGCATCACCTCGCCCGTGCTGGCCGTGAACTGCGCATACAAGAAGCCCACGACCTTCGAGGATCGCGTGCACATCGAGGTGAGCCTGGCCGAGTACTCAGGTGTACGCTCCACCTTCGCCTACACGATGTGGAAATGCGACGAGGCGGGCCGCAAGCACGTCGTGTGCACGGGCACCTCGCAGCACTGCTTCGTGAACGGGGAGGGCAGGCCCATGCGCGTGGACAAGGAGCTGCCCGCATTCGACGCGACGTTGCGCGAGGAGCTGGCGAAAAGCCGGGCCGGTCAGGGCGAATAGGCCCTCGGCGACACGCGGCTAGAGAGAAACGTTTTTGAAACGAATTCAAAAGAGAGGACACGTTGTGGAGAAAACCCAGGTCAAGTTCGGCATCATCGGAGCCATGGACGTGGAGGTCGCGACCCTCATGGCCCACGCGGAAGGCGCGCAGGTACGCGAGCGCGCGGACATGCGCTTCTGCGAGGGCACCCTCGCGGGAATGCCCGTCGTCATCGCCAAGTGCGGCATCGGCAAGGTTGCCGCCGGCATGTGCGTGCAGGTCATGTGCGACCTCTACGGCGTGACGCACATCGTGAACACAGGCGTGGCCGGATCGCTCGACGCCAAGATCGACATCGCCGACCTCGTCGTGAGCACCGACGCGCTCTACCACGACATGGACGTGACGGCCCTGGGGTATGAGCCCGGCCAGGTGCCCGGCATGGACTGCAAGGCGTTCGAGGCGGACGCCGGCCTGCAAGCCGCCATCGAGCGGGCAGCCGCTGCCGCCGCGCCCGATGTGCATGTGTTCGCGGGCCGCGTCGTCTCAGGCGACCAGTTCATCGCCTCCGGTGAGGCGAAGGAGCGCCTGGCGCAGGAGTTCGGGGGACTGTGCTGCGAGATGGAGGGCGCGGCCATCGCGCACGCCTGCCATGTGAACGGCGTCCCCTTCGCCATCGTGCGTGCCATCTCCGACAAGGCCGACGGGTCGGCTGAGATGGCCTACCCTGAGTTCGAGGCCACAAGCGCCGTGCGCTGCGCCGCCGTGGTGGAGGAACTCTGCCGCGCGGGCCTGTAGGGCCTGCAGGGGACGCCGGCCTTACAGCAAGTCGAACAGCGACCCCTGGCGCGAGGGGTCGATGCCCGCGTCCTGCGTCTTCTTCTTGCGCGGGGCGCGGGGCTTCTTGGGCTTGGCGGGGGCAGGCGGGACTGCATCGGATGAGGTGGACGGGACCGACTGATTTTCGATCTGGGCAGGCGAAGCGGTGCTGGCAGGCTCGCCCTTGCCCGAAGGGCCGGCTGCCATGGCGGCGGCAATCTCAGCCCGTGCCTCGGCCAAGGCCTGCTCACGTGCTGCCTGCGCGGCCTGCTCCATCTGAGCGGCGACCTCGTCGGCGCGCGCCAGCTCGACGCCCTGCGCCTTGAGACTCAGGAACTCCTCCACAGCCTCGCGCATGCTCACAGGCACGCGCATGACCACGGTCTTCTCGCCCCACTTGGCTTTACGGCCAGCTCCGGGGCGCGCCCCTCCCCTGCCCTTGTGCGAGGCAGGTTGGCTCTTGGACCCGCCCTCTACCTGGCCCTCAGCCATCATACCTGCCGTCTCTGCCTGTTGCTCACCCACGTGCGTCCTCCGTATCGCTGAATTCGTTACGGAAAGTGTACACGAGAGTTATCGAAGTCCCGTGGAGCCGAAGCCGCCCTCGCCGCGCTCGGTCTCGTCAAGCTCGTCGACCTCGACAAGGTCCACGGCAAGAACGCGCTGCACCACGAGCTGGGCCACGCGCTCGCCGCGCGCGATGTCGATGGGCTCGTCGGTGTCGGTGTTGATTGCAATGACTTTGAGCTCGCCGCGATAGCCCGAGTCCACAAGGCCCGGCGTGTTCACGATGGAGAGGCCCTTCTTGAGCGCCAGGCCGCTACGCGGCTGCACGAAGCCCGCATAGCCCTGCGGCAGCGCGATGGCCAGGCCCGTCGGGATCATCACGCGATGCAGCGGCTCGATGCGAACGTCCACCGTGCTGTACAGGTCGAGACCGGCGTCGCCCGGGTTGGCGTAGCACGGCACCGGCAGTCCCTTGTCGAGACGCTTGACCCTCATCTGAATGTCGAACTCCATGACGGCGTTCCTCTCTTATATATAGATGCACCCGCCCGCGTCGAAGGCCCGGATGCATCCAGACGGTATACTCACATCACGCGCAGAGCTGCGATTGTATACCACGACGGTCGAAGCGATGCCCCAGACACTGCGGCCATGCGGACTTCTACGGTTTGTCCGCGACCCGCTTAGCGACGGTGCCCAACGACCCCGACCCAAGGAGGCCCCATGTACCAAGTGTCAGACGACGAGTTCGACGCGCTCGTGGAAGCGGCGATGGAGGGACTGCCCGCAAAGTTCGCATCGGCTATCGACAACGTCGCCTTTGCGGTGGCCGACGAGCCCGACGAGGAGGAGCTTGAGGCGGGCAGCGAGTACGGCACGTGCGACGACGATTCCGGAGAGCTGCTGGGCCTCTACGACGGCACGCCGATCACCGAGCGCGGGGTGGACTACGGCGAGGGCGCGTTCGACCTGCCCGACGTCATCACCGTTTACAAGGGGCCGCACGAGCGGGTGTGCGACAGCGCCGACGAGCTGGCCGAGGAGGTGCGCAAGACCGTCGTCCACGAGGTCGGCCACTACTTCGGCCTCACCGACGAAGAACTGTACGCAATGGGGTATTAGCGAGGGCGTGAGGCCGTCCCCGACCTGCATCAACCAAAAGCAAAATCCGTGTCAAGGATTGGCGAGGGCGGCGGGCGAATGTAAAGGGCGGGTATACTGAGCAGGTTAAGGTACCCACCGAAAGGATCCTCTCCCACATGAACCCCATCCAGTACCTGCTCGACCTCATCCACGACCCGCGGGCGGCCATCGCGGGTTGGATCGCCAGCCTGGGCGCGGTGTGGGTGTACGCGCCGCTGTTTCTCATCATCTTCATCGAGACGGGCGTGGTGGTGTTCCCGTTCCTGCCGGGCGACTCGCTTTTGTTCGCGGCGGGCTGCTTTGCGGCCGACGGAGGCGGCCTTTCATTGTTCCCCCTGCTTGCGACCGTGTGGTGCGCCGCCATCCTGGGCGACCAGTGCAACTTTGCCATCGGCCACTTCTTCGGCTCGCGCATCATCGCCTCGGGCAAGGTCAAGTCGATGACCCCCGAGCGCATCGAGAAGTCGCAGGCCCTCATCGACAAGTGGGGCCCGCTCGCCGTGTTCCTGGGCCGCTTCTTCCCGTTCATCCGCACGTTCGTGCCGTTCCTCTCCGGCATGGGCGGCATGAAGTGGCACCACTTCGTCATCTGGAACGTGCTCGGCGGCATCACCTGGTCGTCGCTGTTCACGCTGCTGGGCTACTTCTTCGGCGGCGTGCCCTTCGTGCAGGACCACTTCGAGCTCGTGCTTGTGCTCATCATCGCCATCTCAGCCGTGCCGGCCGCCATCGGCGTCATCAAGGGCTGGCAGGCAAAGCGCAAGAAGAAGGCCGGGGCGGACCAGCGCGACGATTCCGGTAAGGGCAACAGCGAGGGCAAGCACTTCGCCTAGCATCCCATCACCATGACGACCCCAGAGGTCGGGGCTTAATCGGCAAGAAACCCAGGCGGCTAAATGCCGACGATAACACAAAAACGCCCGAGCCCGACCTGTTCAGGTCGATTCTCGGGCGTTCGCCGTGAATGCCTGCGGCAGAAGACGGCGAGAGGCCTTACTTCGCTGCAGCCGCCTGCTTGAGGGCCTCGCGGAGCGCGCGCTTGATGGCGCCGGTCGTCACGGTCGCCATGGTGACGCCGTCGATTTCGTCAGACTGGGCGGCCTCGATTTGCTCGGCGAATGTGCCGTTCTCGATGGCGGCATATCCCGGGTAGCGGGGCGTCTCGTAGTTCGGGCCGATCTCGCTCACTGTGAGCTTACCGCCCGAAATCTCAATCGTCACGTTGATGGCGCCGCCAACGCCCTCGGCGCTGCCCGTATAGGTGCCGTCGGCGCAGTCAGCCACGGCGGGCGTCGCCTCGGGAGCCTCGACCTGCGTCTTTTCACCACCAGTTGCAAGGCCCGCATCCTCGGCGATCATCTTGACGCACTGACGCCCCTCGGTGACGGAGCGGCAGGCAGCCAGGCCGGGAATGTACTCGGGGTAGTTCGTGTAGAAGAAGCTGCCCGAAGCGTCGCCGGCGGCATAGAGACCGGGCACCACGTTGTAGTCGGCGTCGAGCACCTGCATCTTGGAGTTGATGTTGAGGCCGTCGAGCGTGCCGAGCAGGCTTGCGCCGTACCAGCAGCCGTAGAACGGCGGCGTGCGCAGCTCGGAGAGGCGGTAGTCCTCCTTGCCGTAGTCGTCGTCCTTCTGGGCGTCGAAGAGATCGTTGTACCGGTCGCACGTGGCCAGGAACGTCTCCTTGGCGTCGCCCTCGAAGCCCAGCTTGTCGGCCAGCTCGTCGAGGGTGTCGGCCTTCACGAACAGCCCGTCACCGCCGTCCATGGAGATGAACTCCTCGGCGGTGAAACCGGCGTCGCGCACCATGGCGGTGGTGTAGCTCGCGCAGCCGATCATCGAGAAGCGGATGATGTCCTGATCGCAGTTGCCGTCGAACACCTGGCAGAACACACCGCCGGGCTGGCGGCGCGTGGCGAAGAGCATGTTGTCGTAGGGCGTGGACTCGTTGGCGAAGCGCTTGCCGTCGCGGTTCACCTTGAGGAACGGCTGGCTGCCGATGTTGAGCTGGTAGTTCGTGCCCGGGTAGCGGTAGGCGCCGTCCTCGCACAGCTCATAGCCCGCGTCCTGACCGGGTACCACGGCGCCGCGATCGAAAATCATGGGCGTGGGGTCGGCCTGCTTGGAGCCGCCGGCCCAGATGCCCGCCTTGATGCCGCTGCCGTCATCAAGCCCGTGATAGCTGCATGCGGTCGTAACGTGCACGGTGTCGGGCTGCAGGGCCATCATCATCTCAGCGTTGGCGCCATAACCGCCCGTGGCGATGATGGTGTGGGCGGAGTTGATCTGGATGAGGTTGCCCTCGTAGTCGCAGATGCCGCCGTGCACACCGTCCTCGTCATGAATGAGCTTCACGAGCTTGCAGTTGTACAGAACCGCGTTGCCCTCCTCGACGGCCTTCTCCATGAAGAGCTCGTTGCGCATGGGGTGGGTGTAAGAAGGCTCCCAGTCATGCTGCACGACGGGCAGGTAATAGTCGGTACCGCCTGTGGCATGGTCGCTCGGCACGTCGATGACGCACTCCTTGCCGGCAGCCTCCATGTAGCCGCCCACCCACTCGACGGTCTCGGCGGAGTTGTCGATGAACAGCTTGATGAGGTCGCGGTCGGCCTTGCCGGAGATCTTCAGCGCCTCGGCGAGCTCGCCGCGGGCGGCCTCGGCGACGGCGGAGTAGACGTCGTCCTGGTAGTCCAGGAAGACCGGGAACTCGGCGACCGGCTTCGCGGCGATCTCGGCCAGCTCGCTCTGCGC
>CAKUKJ010000088.1 GCA_934662525.1 uncultured Coriobacteriales bacterium
AGGCGATCATGGAGGCATCGAGCAAGTCAACCTTATCGATTGGCTGCTGAGAGACCCCGCGTAGCAGATGTTAAGCCAAGCGGCTTGTGGGGACAGGCGTCGAATGTGACGGGCCTGGACGCAAAACACCAGCTTATACATGTCAAACCAATGTTTATGTGGCTTGCCTACATGAAACGTGTGGGATGTGGTGGGAAGGAGAAATGCCACATCAAACAGGCATGGCGCGCGGCGTGTCGGCACCCGTACAGTGCGAGTCAGCAGCGGGTGCCAAGGGGTCCCGCCCGACACGAGCATGGAGGTATGTATGTCCCAGCGTTCCTGCCAGATCAACCGCCGTTCCTTCATCGCCGGCGCCGCCCTTGCCGGAACCGCCGCAGCTGTTGCCGCAACGGCCGCGCCTGCGTTTGCCGATGAGGCTGCCTCTGAAGTTGCGGCTGTCACGCCCTCTTTCATGGTTGCCCCCGAGGCAATCGCCGACGACCAGATTTCTCAGACCGTCGAGGCCGACGTTGTCGTCGTGGGTGCCGGCACGGCGGGTTTGTGCTGCGCGCTCTCTGCCGCCGAGGGCGGGCTCAAGGTCGTCGTCTTCGCCCAGAGCCCCAACGTCGTGGCGCGCGGTGGCTCCAACGCGGTCGTCTACTCCACTCTCATGAACGAGTACGGCCTGCCCAAGATGACCCCTCGTTTCATCCTTGAGCAGATGGCCCAGGCTTCGTTCAACATCGATGTGGACAAGTGGCACAAGTGGTACAACAACTCCGAAGAGTCCGTGAACTGGCTTATCGACCGCAGCTTGTCGGTCGAGGGCATGCGCGTCTCCATCGAGCAGAGCAATGTTTGGCCCGAGGATATGGAGACCTATCCCCTGTGGGGCGCCGAGCAGTCGCACTGCTGGAACAACGATGACTTTCCCGTGGTGGCCGACGGTCAGCCTTCTCTTGTCTTTGCGCTGCGCCAGCTGTGCGAGGATCAGGGTGTCGAGTTCTACTTCAACACCCATGCCGAGCAGCTTGTGCGGGGAGGTGTGCCCAACGGCACCGACGGTGCGGTGGATGCCGTCATCGGCAGCGACGCCGACGGCAACTACATCAAGTTTGTGGGCTCGAAGGGCGTCGTCCTTGCAACCGGCGACTTCTCGGGCAACCGCGAGATGATGGAGAAGTACGCGCCTGAGGCTGTGGATTGGGTCACGAACTGGGACGAGGCCCAGACGCCTGACACCCTCGGCAAGGTGTACGGCGGCCTGTACAAGGGCCGCGGCCAGCAGATGGGCCTGTGGGTGGGCGCCGCTTGGCAGAAGACCGTGCCCAACGCCGCCATGTGCGCCACGTTCGCGGCCCCCTGTTACCAGCCCTGGAACGCGCCCGACACCATCATGGTCGACGACTCGGGCCGTCGCTTCTGCTGCGAGGACATGGGCGTGGGGCACCTGCCGTATGTCATCAAGCATGTGGGCCCTGTGAACGCCATCTTCGACGTCGAGTACCCTTCGCACCATATTCCCTGGCACAACTGGAAGAACGTCTACACCGAGGGCGACATGACGGCCGAGGAGGTCCTAGCGTCCTGGGACGCCAAGGTCGCTTCCGGCGCCATGTTCAAGGCCGACACGCTCGAGGAGCTTGCCGAGCAGATGGGCGTGGACTACGAGGGGATGCAGGCAAGCATCGACCGCTACAACGAGCTTTGCGACGCAGGCGAGGACCTCGACTTCCACAAGCGCACCGAGCTGCTCGTGCCCATCCGCACCGCGCCGTTCTACGGTTACCGCAAGGACGCCCCCAAGTTCCTCACGGTGTTGGGCGGCCTGCGCACGAACATCGACATGCAGGTGTGCGATACCGACGACCAGCCCATCGAGGGCCTGTACAACGTTGGCACCATGGTGGGCGACGCCTTTGCCAACAGCTACAACTTCCTGGTTGAAGGCCACAACCTGGGAATGAACTGCATCACGTTCGGCTACCTCACCGGAAAACTGCTCGCCGGCGGCCACCACGGCATCGAGACCGACCCCGATTATACGGCCCCGGCGCTGCTCGGCATTCAGCGCCATGAAAAGGATCTGGCTGACTCGCAGGCCCAGGCTGCCGCGCTCGACGGCGCCACGTTCAAGGACGGCGCGTACACGGGCACGGGTTACGGCATCGTGGGCGAGATCAATGTGACCGTCGAGGTGAAGGACGGCAAGATTTCCGTGACCGACATCTCGCCGAACAACGAGACCCCTGGGTTCGGCGGATTCGAGGCAATCAACGACGGCACGTTCGCCGATCAGGTCGCCGCTGCCCAGAGCGCCGACATCGACGGCGTCGCTGGGGCGACTGCCACCTCGACCGGTATCAAGAACGCCGTCCGCCGCGCTCTCCAGCAGGCGGCCGAGTAAAGAGGCCCCGAAACCTCGTTTGCTGCGTTTGGGGCGTCCGTCATGCGGGCGCCCTTTTCTGTATGGGGGATATGCGGGGGACGGTGCTAGACTGGCGGGCGTTGAAACCGGGATTCGGTGGCGTTGGAGGCGTGTATGGCGAGCAGGCACGGGAACAACGAGGGGGCGCTTGCCATGGCGCTGCCTGCCATTTTGGGATACGGGCTCGACATCGCGCTCGTGTCGCTTGCCGGTTGGCCGGGCTCTTCGGCGGCGTTCTCCGCAGGCGTGCTGTCAAGTGCTGCCGGGTCGCTTTTCATGCAGGTGAAGAGCGCGTCTTTCTGCCTGTCGTTCTTCGCGTGGTTTGCGTTCGCCATGCGCTCAGGAGCAGGAATGCAGGGTCTGCTCGATAGGCGCTGGGCATGCTGGGTGTTCTCGGCGCTTTTCATGTTCGGCGGGCTTGGCAGCCTTGCGGCGGTGCCCCAGGGGATGGTGGGCGCGGTCGAGGCCGTGTGCGGCCTGCTCATGGGTGTTGCCCTGGCGGGCAACTTCACCCTGTGGGTGGGTCTGTTCAGCGCCTTTGAGACGCCGATGGATGCACGTGTCGTCGTTGGCGGCACGGTGGTCGGCGGCTTGGTCTACTTCATGACCGCCTGGCTACCGACTTCGGCGGTGTGCCTTGTCTCGCTTCTTGCAATTGCACCTGGTACAAGTTTGCTGCTCATGCTGTGCGTGCGCCGCCTGGCAGGGCAGGGGAGAGCGTGCGAGGCCCCGGCGGCGGTGATGGAACGGTGCGGTTCGGCGGACAGGCCGCGGGACTCGCTTGGGTCCCGTCAGGCTGCGCCCACAAAATCGATCGTGCAGTTTGATGGGGTGGTTGAGTATCCCGCTGCGCCATGCGACAAGAGGGCGTCTCTCAAGAAGGGCATCCTGTCTTTGCTCACGCCGCATCTGGCAATCGGCGCCATCGGTGCGGCCATGCAGATGACGCGCCTGCTGCTCGTGGGGCTTGGATCGTCGGAGCTGGTGTTTGGCAATGTCAACAACCTCGGCCTCATCGCGAGCGGTGTCATAGCGCTTGTCTTGTTTGAACGAAGCGGGTACCACATCGAGATGGACGTCTTCGCCCGGGTGGGCGCGCCTCTTATCGCTGCGGCGGCCCTGTTGCTCCCCGTTTTAGGCGAGCTGTATGGCTATGTGTTGGCGTTTGTGCTCTATGCCATCTTCTCATGGGCCTCCATCGTGGGAATTCTGGCATGCAATCAGGTGGCCAAGCACTATCGGATTCCGCCGATGGCGCTCTATTCGCTCATGTTCGGCATCATCTACACAATGCGGTACTGTCCTTCCCTGCTTGCGGGCACGTCCTTGTCTTTCTCTACGTCTGGGCTTGTGCAGACGCTTGTATGCACGCTTGCGTGCGTGGCCATGATGTTTTGCGTATACGTTGTGTCCGACCGCTACCGGGAGAGGCAGACGGCCGCACAGGTGTTTTCTTGGGAATCGCAACTGGAGCGGCCTGCCGCGTCTCAGCCCGAGACGTCTGAGGAGGTTCTGGGACGGCTTGCGCAGCGGTTTGCGCTCACAGACAGGGAGCGCGAGGTCTTTTCGTTCCTCGCCAAGGGTCGCAGCGTGCCAGTCATCGCCGAGCAGCTCGGTGTTTCGCAGAACACCGTGCGCTTTCATTGCAAGAACATCTACGAGAAATGCGGCGTCCATTCAAAACAAGAGCTCTTGTCGCTCATGGAGGAGAGAGTCGAGAGACGGCAGGGGTGAGGGTTCCATGGCTGTGCGTATTTACCTTGCGTGTCCGCGAACCCAATCGCAGATGATGCCGGCGATGTGGTAGCCGCCCTTCGAGGTGACGACCGCCTGTTCACGAATCTCGCCCATGCCTGACCTCTCGCCCTGGACGGCATCACGCCGCCTTCCCGTTGATGTGCAAAGCATATGCCCATCCATGCATGATGCGTGTTGGGGTGTTGCCAAATCGGCGCAGGGGAATCATGGCTAGGTGCTGGTGTCGGATATAAGGCATTCATGAGGAAGATTTCGTCTATCTACCCTGCCAAAAGCCAGTCGGGCTGACGGTTGTGGGGGGCGCTGGGGAACCCTGCATAGCAGATACCATCGACTTCGTACATGACCAGCTTCTTGCATCCGCTTGATTTATAACGTAGCAGATTGTAAAGCCTGGAAGACATGGGGACAAACGCCGTGAAACTCCTCACCGTTTCTTATCTGACTTCTCCTGCATTATCATGTGCGCGATGCCGCACATGATTCGGGAGGTCTGATGGACGCCGTCTTTTCGGGCGCGGAGTTGAGAGATGGGCAGGTCGAGGTGAAGAAGGCTGTGCACGAGAGTCTTGGGCGCATTGCTGAAAACGATGGCAGGGCATCGGCTTCCTGTCCTGACGAAGTCTCTCGAAGGCGAGCTGATGATGCGGTGGACGGGGCCCCATACTGTGCGAGCGTTGAGGAGGCCATTGCGCGCGGCAGGGTTGCTTACATGAGCGGTGACTATGTCGAGGGGATTGATGCGGCATTTGCGGAGGCTATCCCCCGGAGACTGTCTCGCGGTTAGGGTGTTTTGCGGCTTTGGTTGGCTCGCGTGGCACATTCTGCAGCGCACGGCCTTGCACCCATGTGTTGCAAGGTGATTTCTGCGGCTTGCGCGGTCGTTTTCGGTTGCGTTGCTTGATGGGGCGGGCCTGCGGGGATAGACCCTGCGAGCCCGCCCTCTCCTTGCTGCTTGCGAGGCGGCCGGTCGGGGACGGGTCTGGGTGAATCGAGCGGAAGGAGCCTTGTCATGGACGCGAAGTTCTATCGCTGCAACCACTGCGGCAACCTGGTGATGATGGTGCGCGACTCAGGGGTGAAGCCCGCGTGCTGCGGTGACGAGATGGAGCTGCTTGTGGCAGGGTCTGTGGACGCCTCCCCCGAGAAGCACGTGCCCGTGGTGCGCACGGCGCCCGATGCCGTGCGTGTGGAGGTGGGCGCGTTTGCGCACCCCATGGTCGAGGAGCACTACATCGAGTGGATCGCCCTTGTGGTTCCCGGGCATTGTGACATTCGCTATCTCGAACCAGGCGCGGGCCCCGTCGCCGTTTTCCCTCCTGTTGAGCACGGGGCGGTATATGCCTACTGCAACCTGCACGGGCTGTGGGAGAGGCGATTCTGAGCGGGCAATCGGGTGCGCGGGCGTTGCGGCCGCTTGCGCACCCGATCGCCGTTGTTCGGCATTACCGGCTCTTGCAGAGGCAATCGCCCGGTGGGGGGATGAGCGGCCCTTTTTTCAGCCTCCGGTAATCCTTGATGCACGCCTCCACGCGCCGCACGAAGTCATCGAGCGGTATGCCCAGCGCGGCCGCATAGTCATACACCTCGCTCAGGCGAAGGCAGCGCTCGCCTGACTCCAGCTTGCTCACGTACGACTGCGGTTTGCCAAGCTTCCCCGCAACTCGTGCCTGGGTTAAGTTGTTGTCTGTGCGCATCGTTCTGAGTTCACGGCCGATGGCACGATTAAGATTCGTATCCATGAGCGCGAACTCTATTGCCCAGGCCCAAATAAGCCCAAACTAGGATGTACATGCTGCTAGGACGGCATTTCCAGTTTTCTGACGGAAGCCTGGGCACGCTTTCTACGTCCGGAATAAATATGCAATCGCGCATCGAATGGGCCAGTTGATGCACTATTCGGTATTCCAACGGGCTTCTTTACCATCTGCCTGTTTGCGCGCTATCTTCGTCGATCCGATTGGCCCATGTCGCGCGTGTCGCCAATGTTCCCCATGTCTTGTCCAGTGTTGAATTACGCCGAAGGGGGCCAAGTCTTGGCCTGTCATGGCTCGGCTGGAGTTTGCTGAAGGTTTCTTGAATCTGCATCCAACCGCCAAAAAGCCGCTATAGGTACGGCGCAAAGCTGAAAGAGCCGTCTCAAACGCTTCGTGAGCCCCCTGCATTGTTGAGGGGTTGCATTTCTCGACGGCCGTGCACTCCTAATCTACCTGCTTGTTTGCCTCCCATTCAAAACGCATCTGCCATGTGGAGGGATTGTGGGCCATGATGGGTTGCGTGCTGCGAGGGGCAAGGGGCGCTGCGGCTGCAAGGGGCGGCCAAACGCGTCACATGCCCGAAAGCAAGCGGCTCATACACAGTCGGACGCACCAAGGGGGTGCGCCCGAACCTTCCCAAGGAGGTACAGACATGGCTACAACATGCTCGCGCAGGGGTCTTCTCAAGGGTGCCGCTCTCGGTGCGGCCGCAGCCGGCGTGGCGGCAATCCCGCCGCTGGCCCTCGCCGAGGGAGAGGACGCCCAGTTCGACCGCGAGGTCGACTTCCTCGTCGTGGGCTACGGCCTGGCCGGCGAGGCCGCCGCTCTTGAGGCCAGCGACATCGACCCCGACGCCAACATCCTTGTGATTGAGAAGCTCGACGAGGGCCAGGCGGGCGGCAACTCCATCGCCTCGGGGCAGACCGTCATCGTGCCTTCTCCCGACGACCTCGACACCTTCAAGACCTATGTTGCCGCATGCTTCAACCCCAACCCCATCCCCGACGACTACCTCGACTGGATGTGCAACGAGTTCGCCACGCAGGCGAGCTGGATTCAGGGCACCGTCTCTCCCGTGGGCTACGAGATCGGCTATGTGTCCGGCGGCCCCATCACCTGGGGCAAGCTCGTCACCGAGTTCCCCGACCTGGCCGGCTCCAACTTCGTCGGCTGCTCGGGCCATGTGCGCCAGGCCGGCCAGACCTTTGAGTACGGCGGCGTGTGGCGCGGCTTCTCGCTGGCGGTGCAGGCCCGCAGCAACATCGAGGTCGATTTCGACTGCGCGATGACGCAGCTCATCATCGACGCTGACGGCAAGGTTGTGGGCGCCGTGGTGGACAACAACGGCACCGAGGAGCGCATCGGAGCAGGCAAGGGCGTTGTGCTGGCATGCGGCGGCTATGAGAACAACCTCCAGATGCAGCGCGACTTCCATGGCATGGACATGGTCTACACCGGCGGCACCCCCGGCAACACCGGCGACGCCATCCAGATGCTCATGGGCCTGGGCGCCGAGATTTGGCACATGCGCAACCAGACCCAGTCGGGCGGTTTCTGGCTCGGCATCAAGGTGCCCGATTACGAGAGCACCTTCATGCGCGCCTTCACCATGCCTGCCGGCTCCTGGATCGAGGTCGACGCCGAGGACAAGCGCTTCTACAACGAGTCGGCCGCCTACCACCGCCAGCACATGAAGTACAAGCAGTACGGCCACTATGTGGACCTGCCCCACGACAAGGCACTGCCCGTGAGCCTCATTTTCGACGACAAGACCTGCCAGGCCGGCGCCATCGTCACCAAGTGGCTCTCCTGGCCCATCACGACGCTGGGCTACACCTGGTCTGACGACAACTCCGTCGAGGTGGAGAAGGGCTGGATCACCAAGGCCGACACCATCGAGGAGCTTGCCGAGGCCCTCGACCGCGACCCCGAGCAGCTTCAGGCCACGATCGACGAGTACAACGCCGGCGTCGAGGCCGGCGCCGATGCCTTCGGCCGCGACCCCGAGACCATGGCGACCATCGACACGCCGCCTTACTACGCCGTGGGCATCACCCCCACGCTC
>CAKUKJ010000089.1 GCA_934662525.1 uncultured Coriobacteriales bacterium
CTACCGCAGTCGTTGACGGACGCGCCTGCCCCGTAGGGCCGGTGAACCTCTGGGATGACGTCGCGGTGACGGCTGCCGAGAAATTTGGGCTGTGGCTGCGGGTTGCGTACCGCTGGCTCGGTGACGAATCTCTCGCGCCGGCGCTTGATGCTCCCCATGCTGTCCGAGCTGTTGCAGGTACATACGCAATATGCCCTCTGAAGTGCCCATACTCGATTTTCGAGGATAATCACACTAATTTTTCGAGGAGATGCGCGCTCGATTTTCGAGAACCGTGTCGGTCAGGATTTGAGTTGCTTTCAACCCGGTATGGGTTGCGTCGCCGCGCATGTCCTTGAATCTTTCGTCGGTTTTGATCTGCCAGTCCTCCTCGGCAAGGTAACAAGCATCCAATATGCTTCTGCTTGCGGAGCACAAAAAGCCAAAGTACAATTAGCCAAAGAAGAATCAGGCTAATTGTACTTAGGCATTTTGGAGGCCGTCATGTTTGTCGGGCGCAAGCGCGAATTGTCGATGCTCAGGAAGCGCTACGAGACGTCGGGATTTGAGCTGATTGGGATTTATGGCAGGCGCCGGGTGGGGAAGACGTCGCTCATCAACGAGTTCGTGCGCAATCTGCCTTGCGGGTACTGCATGGCTGTTGAGGACGACCGGGAAGCCAACCTGCGCGTCTTGAGCAGGGCGGTCTTCTCCCTGCAAAACCCGGATGCCAGCCTTGATGCGGTTGCTGGCGCGCCTGTCTATCCAAACTTCGAGAGCGCGGTCGAAGCCGCGTTCGAGGCAACACGCAACCGCCGCGCCGTTCTCGTTATTGACGAGTTTCCCTACCTGGCCCAGGCGTATCCGGCTTTCCCTTCGATTCTGCAGTCGGCCATTGACCGGAACAAGGATACTTCCAAGCTCTTCCTCATCCTGTGCGGCTCGTCGCTTTCGTTTATGAGGGAGCAGCTGCTCGACGGCAAGAGCCCTTTGTATGGGCGGCGCACGGCCCAGATTGAACTCAAACCGTTTGACTTCTTCGAGACGCTTCCCTTCTTTCCGGGAGTCGACCCGCAGGAGGCGGCCTGTGTGTACGGCATGGTCGGCGGTATCCCCCTGTACCTGCGCCAGTACTCACCCCGCATGAGCTTGACGGAGAACATCGCGGCCATGTTCCTCGACCCGGGCTCCATCTTGTATGAGGAGCCCGCAAATCTCATCAAGCAAGAGGTGAGCAGGGCGGCTTCGTACAACGCCGTCATTGCAGCGATAGCCAGCGGGGCCTCGCAGCACAATGAGATTGCTGCCAAGGCGGGCATGGACTCGAGCGCTCTGGACTACTACCTCAAGGGGCTTGTCCGCATCGACTTGCTGCAAAGGGTCGAGCCCATCGGCGGCAAGGGCGGGCGTAAGGCCCTTTGGCAGATTAAGGACAACCTGTTCCGGTTCTGGTACCGGTTCGTTGGGCCGCGCCGTGCCATGGTCGAACGCGGGATGGGTGATGCGGTGGCTCCTGCTATCGAGAAGGGCCTGCCGCTTTTCATGGGCCCGGTGTTCGAGACGATGTGCCGGGACTGGCTGTGGCGTGAGTGTGCGGCGGGAAATCTGCTCTTTCCCATGACTGACGTGGGATGCTGGTGGGGCAACGACCCCAAGGAGCGCTCCCAGGCCGAAATCGACATCGTTGCCGTTGACGATTCCACAACGAGGCTGGTAGGGGAGTGCAGGTGGTACGGCGAGCCTACCGATGCGGAGCAGCTTCGCAAGTTGGATGCCCGAGCGTGGCTCGCCGGCGCCGACGCACAGACTCTCAGATGGATGTTTTCGAAGTCACCTTTTACGGACGCGTGTAAGGCGGCTGCGGGGGAGCTGCCCTCGGCGCGGCTCGTCTCGTTCGACGAGATGGTGGCTGGGGAGTAACGCCGGCTGTCGGGTTTGAACGGCTTGCGGGTGCGTTCCTCTGGAATGTCCATGCGGATTTTTGAGGCCCGGTTCTTGAGATGAAAAGCACACGGGCGCCCCGCCCCTCGGTCGAGGAGGCGGGGCGCCCGTTTTCGGATGGCTGGATTGCTGCCGCGCTGAGTTACGCCATCACGGCCTTGCCGGCGGTGCGGCCCATGGAGACGGTGGCGAGCACGCCGGTGCCGGTGCCGGGGTAGTAGCTGCCCATGAAGCCGCCCACGACCTGGCCGGCCGCAAAGAGGTGCGCGATGGGGTTGCCGTCGGTGTCAAGGACGTTGCAGGTGGCGGGGTCCACGGTGAGGCCGCCCACGGCGCCCAGGTTGTAGTCGTAGTTGCGCGTCGCGTAGAACGGCGCCTCGTCGATGGGCTCGAGGCCGCAGGCGCGGGTGGGGAACTGCGAGTCCTTGCCGTCGGCGGCCATATCGTCGTTCCAGGTGTCGATGGCGGCCTTGAGGTTGCCGGCGGGCACGCCCATCTGCTCGGCGAGCTCCTCCACCGCGCCGGCTTTAAGGACGGTGCCGGCGGCGATCTCGTCGGAGAGGTCGTCGCTCATGGGGCTCACGCCGCCCACGACGGCGCCGCCCAGGGCCGCCGCCTTGCTGTCGAAGACGCTCCACATGATGTGGTCTTCCTGGGCAAAGCCCGCGCGCAGCACCCAGGCATAGTGGTCGGACTCGCTCACGAAGCGACGGCCATACTTGTTCACCATGATGCCGGGCACCTCGGGCATGCCGGGCAGGGTCGGGGTGCCGCCCACGTTGTTGCCCAGGCCGATGAAACCGCCCATGCCCGTGAGGCCGGCGCCCACGCTCATGCCCATGCGGATGCCCGCGCCGGTGTTGGTGCCCACGGTCACGGCATGGCTGTCGGCAAGCGCCGCGACCATGTGCAGGGAGAAGGCGCGTGCCATCTCCTCGCTGCGGTCGAAGCTGCACGTGGCGAGGATGACGCCCTTCGTGGCCTGGTAGCGCACGCCGTTCACGTCCACGACGCCGGTCACGGCGCCTTCGTCGTCCACCACGAGGTCGGCGACCTCGGTGTCGAGCACGAACGTGCAACCGGCCTCGTCGCAGGCCTTCTTGAGCGCGGCCACGTGCCAGGCGCCGTAGGTCAGGCCGTCCTCGTTGGCACCGCTGGCGAGGTGGATGCGCGGCTGCTGCAGGTCGGGGTCGATGTTGGGGATGATGCCGTTGCCGTACACGGTGTCGTACACCACGCCGAGGTCCTGCATGAAGGCGACGCAGTCGGGCGCGTCGTTGCAGATGGCGCGCACGAGGTCCTCGTCGAGCTGGCCCTCGCCGGCTGCCAGGTAGAACTCGGCGTGCTTCTCGGGCGTGTCGTCGGTGACGCCGGCCGACTCCTTTTGCAGGTCGGTGCCGGCGGCCTGGATGACGCCCGAGGAGTTGTTGGTGTTGCCGCCCACGGCGCTTGCCGAGTCGATGAGCACGACGCTTGCGCCTTCGCGCGCGGCTACCAGGCCGGCCACGAGGCCTGCCCCGCCTGCGCCCACGATCACGACGTCGGCCGTCTGGTCCCAGGTGCCGTCGTCGGCGGCAGGGGCTGCCACGGCGACGCCCGTCGCCGAAAGCATGGCCGCCGTGGCGGCGGCCCCTTGGACGAAGGACCTGCGTGAAATGCTCTGGGTCATGATGTTCTCCCTTGGGTCTTGTTGCGCGCGCGATGCATGCGCAACGCTTGCTTGCCGATGCGCCACGGCCGCACGCGGAGTTGCCGGGGACCTCGCGTCTGCCTTGCGCTGGCTGCGCATTATCGCCTGACCTGGGCGCATGTGCCATACCACGCGCCGTGGTAGGCCTATGACCTGCTAGTTTGTTGGCGCCTGAGATGAGCTTTGCACCGACGTCCCTTGTCGCATCGCCACGGCCTCGATGAGGTCCATGAGGTCCTGCTGGGTGTGGATGTCCATCTTGCGGTAGATGCTGCGGATGTGTGTCTTGGCGGTGCCGGGCGAGATGCCCAGGGCATGCCCCACATATGCGGCGGTGCGGCCGCGGGCCAGCAGGCTCAGCACCTCCTGCTCGCGCGGGGTCAGGGCGTGCTTGGCGGCAAGCTCGGCGCAGGCGTTGGGAATCTCGTCGCCGCTCTCGGCCGGCTCGCCTGCCGCCAACCACTGATGCAGGGCGCTGCGGGGGTCGTTGAACACGAGCAGCACCGTCACGAAGAGCGCAAGCACCACGGCGAGGAAGACAAGCGCCGATAAGGCTTGACCGGTGTTGGGCGCAACCACGCCGCCCAGTGCGAGCCCGGGAATCTGAGACGCCTGAAACACCAGGTAGCCGAGGGCATACGTGCGCACGACGGGCCGGTTGACGCGGCGGGCCAGATCGCCCCAGTACACCACCATGAAGAAGTAGAACATCGCGAAGCCCAGCTCGTTGACGCTGGCGGCGAGCCAGGTGGGCACTGCCTCCACCGAGGCGAGGGCCGCCCCTGCCGCCGTGCCCACCAGGCCGAGCGCGTAGATCTGCGAGGCTCCCAGGCGCGGGCTGAGCAGCAGGCTTGCGACAAGGAGCAGCGCTCCTGCCATAAGCTCCGCGACGGCGGGGCCGATGAGACCGGCGGTGGAACTTGGCCGCAGCGCCAGGACGCCGCTCATGAGGCCGAAGGTGAAGCCCACGAGCGCTGGCAGGATGAGCAGCGTCCAGCTGAACGAGACGGCCTTCGCCGCACCGGGCGGAGGGGGAGGGGTGGGGCTGTCGCCCAGCCGCCTCGTCCCCTCCCATGCAAGCCAGGAGCAGGGCAACGCGCAGGCGATGAGCGCCGTGACCTGGGCTTCTCGCGGCGTGAAGAACAAGGCGAGGAAGACGGCCGTGGAGGTGGCGAGCGACAGGCCCATGTCCACGAGGCCGCGCTGCAGGCTCATGCGCGAGAACATCTCTCCCCAGGCGATCTTGAGAAAGCCGATCGCGGCCCCTCCCAGGCACGAGCCGGCAACAAAGGCGGAGGCGCTGCCCGTATACGAGGCGATCGCTGCTCCCGCCGAGCCGCCGGCAAGCAAGATTCCCGCGAGCGTCATCGCGCCGCGCGAGCCCACGATGGTCGCCAGTGTGTCGGAGAGGAAGACGATGACGACGAGCGTGGCGACGTTTGCCAGCAGCGTGGTGGCGGTGGGCACGCAGAGCATGCCCGTGAGGTGCGCCAAAGCCCCGGCGGTGAGACCGGTCTTGCCCATGAGGCACGACCACAGCCAGATGCAGGCAAAGCTCACCCACCGCGGCCAGCCGCGGCGCAGCTCTTCGGAAAGGATGGCGAGCCAGGGCCGCATGCATTTTTCTGGCAGGCGATCTGCACCTGTGGAACCGTCCGTGCCTGCGACGGCCGTGCCGCCCGGAGCGCTCTCACGGTTGTCTGACACGCCGACCCTCCTTCGACTTGCCCTCATCAACAGAAATGCGTGCCCGAGACTGCGCGAAGACAATCTCGGACACGCATTATGACGCTTTGCGGCTTCTCATCGCGGGTTGCCGACCGCATGTTTGCAGACAGCCGATGTGTTATGAACAAATGGGATGCCCCCAGGCTCCCCGGCTCGCTGCATTGACTGACTCGCACGGCATGCGCGAACGGTCCGACTTGGGTGCCCGCCCTGTGCCTTGCGGTTTGCCGTCTCGAGATTTCACCTACTCGCGCGCCTCGGCGGCAGCGGCGGACTCGCCGGCGATGTGGCCCCACACGAGGCCGCCGGTGAGCGAGGTGCCCGAGCCGGGATAGTACAGGCCGTACCAGCCGCCCGAGTTCATGCCGCCGGCGTACAGGCCGGGGATGACCTCGCCGTTGTTGTCGATGACCTCGGCCTTCGTGTCGATGAGCAGGCCGCCGAGCGACCCCAGGTTGGCCGAGATGTTGAGGTTGGCGTAGTACGGGGGCTTGTCGAGCTTGATGAGTTGGGTGTCGCGGCCGAACTCGAGGTCCTCGCCGGACTCCTCGATGTTCTTGTTCCACAGGTCGATCGTGCTCTGCAGGTTGGAGGCGGGCACGCCGATCTGCTCGGCCAGCTCCTCGATGGTGTCGGCGCCGAAGATGGTGCCCGCGTCCACAGCGCCCTGCGGATCGTCGACCCAGGGGGTGAGCCCCTGCTCGATGGCGTTCTGGTCGAAGATCATGTACGTGTTGCCGCCGAGCTGGGTCTCCTGCTGGAAGATGGCGCGGTACGTGTAGGCGTAGGTGGCGTCCTCGCACACGAAGCGCTTGCCCTTGCAGTTGACGAAGATGCAGGGGATCTGCGGGGTGGCGTTGGTGGTTGCGTTGCCGGTGGCCATGTCGTAGTCGATGGTGCCGCCCACGCTGGCGAGCTGGGCGTTCACGGCCAGGCCCATGCGGATGCCGTCGCCGTTGGCAAGCGGGGAGATGTAGCTCATCTGCGTGGTAAGGTCCCAGTACTGCTGCTGGTTGAAGCTCTTGCAGAGGTCCTCGGCGCGGTCGATGCCGCCCAGCGCCATGACGACGCCCTTGGACGCCTTGATGGCGAGCTCGGCCCCGTCGCGCTCTACGATGGCGCCCATGACACCCTTGCCCTCGGTGAAGACGAGGCGCTTTGCCGTCGTGTTGTACTCGAACGTGGCGCCCAGGCGCTCGGCCTCGGCCGTCTCGGCGTCGGTGAGCACGCCGCCCTGGCCACCCGCGCCGCCGCCCTCGTACACGTGGATGCGGTCGGCATGCAGGCCCTCGGTGACGTAGGGCACATGGCAGTTGCCATAGACGCTCACCCAGTTGATGCCGATGGTCGAAAGCCATTCGACAAGCTCGGGGGCGCGGCTGCACATCGTGGTGATGAGGTCCTCGTGGCCGATGCCCTCGGACTGCTCGATGTAGCACTGGGCGTGCTTGTCGGGCGTGTCGTCCTGGAAATCGGTGAACTCCTTCTGCCACTCGGTGCCGGCCGCCTGGATGACGCCGCCCGACAGGGCCGTGGTGCCGCCGGACTTCTCGTCGGCGTCGACGACGATGACCTTCGCCCCCGCCTCGGCTGCGGCGCATGCAGCCGACAAGCCCGTGCCGCCGGCACCCAGGATGAGCACGTCGCACTCCTCGTCCCAGGTCTCGGGCTCCTCGGCGGCCTTGGCCGAGCCGATGAGGCTGCCCGAGGCGGCGACGGCTGCACCGGCTGCGGCGCAAGCGCCGGCAACGAAGTTCCTACGGGTCATTTCAGACATGGCAAATCCCCCTTTTGATGGAGCGGACATGTTCGCGCGGGTCTGGCGGCGGCTGCGTTTTGGCGCGTCCCCGTCGCCTGCGCTTCATTGCCGAGTCTGCCAACGTGATGGCCCCTTGGGAATCCCACGCACGAAAAAGCAGCCTACCACCTTGCGTGGTATGGCCGCTGAGCTGGGTGTTTGGCTGAGAGCTGGGCGGGTGGCCGCCTGGCGGCCCTACCTGTTCTCGATGTGCCCGATGTTCTTGAGCTCGATGGACATGGAGCCGTCGGACTGGGTCACGAACTCGATGAAGTCGGGGTTGGTGCTGTACTCGGAGGGGAACGTGATCTCGATTCCCGTGTCGGTGCGGATGCGGTGGCTGCGGTTGGCGGCGTGGGCCACGCTCTTCTTCACGTGCACGCGCTCGGGCAGCTCCTCGTCGCGGGCGAGCTCCTCATAGCGCTCGCGCATCTGCGGTGCGTCCTCGAACACGTCCTCGCCGAGCTCCCATGGCGGCAGGAAGTCGTCCTCGTCGGCCCTCTCCTGCATGGCGGCCTTTGCGCGCGACACGGCCGTGGCGGCGTTGGCGCCGTACTCGTTGGCAACGTCCTCCACGATGCGCGTCACCGTCTGCATGACCTCCTTGGTGGAGGCGGCGCTGGTGCATTGCAGGAGCCCCTCGGGCAGCAGCATACACGAGCTGCCTGCGATGACGCGCTCCTTGTCGTGAAAGTCCACCGAGAAGTCGCTCGTCTTCACAAAGGCGTAGGAGTCTATCTTCTGCGTGGGGTTGGGCAGCGTTGCGTCGTGCCGAGCGACCTCACACACGGGCTGGCCGTCGACGTGGTGCACGTC
>CAKUKJ010000090.1 GCA_934662525.1 uncultured Coriobacteriales bacterium
ACGCAAGCCTGTGCCGTGCATGCTCGACATCGGTGGGGTCGCAGGGGTAATGGATGGTGCGCAAGGCGCCCGAGAGCGACATGAGATGCCGCGGGGCGCGCACGTCGGCGGGCCAGGGGTCGAGCTGCGAGCCGAACGCCTGCAGGCACTCTGAGGACAGCCTGCGCAACCATTGGCCCGCAAGCCCCTCGGTGGTGTGGTAGACGGGCATCATCGGATGGCCCGAGCGGCCGCAGCCCGGACGGGGCCCCTCTTCCTCCAGAATCTCCCAATAGGGGGAGTTCAGGCGCTTGAATCCATAGGAGAAGCCCACCTTGCCGAACACGAGCAGGCGTTGGCCCTCACTGAACTTCTGCGCCAACCAGGGCTGGCCGAAGAAGCACACCATGACGACCCCCGTGTCGTCGTAGCACGACAGCTCGACGACGCTCATCCCGGGCTTGGGGCGCTTGACGGCCACCTTGTCCACGCACACGACAAACGTCGCCTGCCCCCCCACCGTCGCCTGAGACGTCGTCATGAGCCGGCTCAAGTCGAGATAGCGATACGGCACGGCCATCAGCTCGTCGAACGCGCTGCGCACGCCGATCTTGGCAAGCAAGGACTCCTTGGCGGGGCCGACTCCGTGCAGACATGAGACAGGCCGCCCCACACGCGCCGTCTGAAGAAGGCGGGCTGATGCGGGAACGGCCTGTGCGAAACTCATGTGCTGTGAGGCAAGCGGCCCGGGCGGGGCTACTCGATGGAAAGAACGATGGGGTAGAGGGGCTGCTCGCCGCGGTGCGCGTCAACGTCGAGGTCTGGCACAGCGTCCTCAAGGCGCTCGACAAGAGCCTCGAAACTGGCTTGGTCCATATCGGCTCCGGCCAGGACGGTAAGCGTGTCGCCCTCGATCTCGTCTTGCATGGCCTTGACCATCGCGAGGCACATCTCGCAGACATCGGAGCCCACGTAGGTCACCTTGTCGTCCACAAGGCCGATGACGTCGCCGGAGTGGATTGCCTCGCCCGTGACGGTCTGGGAGTCGCGCACGGCATGCGTGATCTCACCGTCGTGCACGGCGGCGAGGGCCTCGGTCATGGAGGCGGCGTTGTCCTCAAGGCTGGCCGTGGGGTCGAAGGCGAACATCGCAGAGAATCCCTGCGGTACGCTGCGCGTGGCCACGACGGCCATGGGGAAGTCAGCCGCCGCGGCGGCGGACTGGGCGGCCATGATGATGTTGCCGTTGTTGGGCAGCACGATGACCTGCTCGGCACGGGCCTGCTTGGCAGCGGCAAGGATGTCGGCCGTGGAGGGGTTCATGGTCTGGCCGCCCTCGACGACGACGTCGACGCCCAGGGAGCGCAGGATGTCGGCCTGGCCGGAGCCTGCAGCGACGGCGATGACGCCGAGCGACTTGGCAGGGGCCTCGGCGGCCTTGTCCTGGGCGATCTTCTCGGTGCGCTCGTGGGCCTCCATGTCCATGTTGTGAATGAACACGTTGAAGATCTGGCCGAGGCCGAGCATATGGTCGAGCACATGGTCGGGGCGGTCGGTATGGACGTGGATCTTGTAGTCGGGGAAGGCTCCGACAAGCAGCTCGCAATCGCCCTGCGTGGCAAGGAAGTCGCGGGTGGCGTCCTCGTCGAAGGGCCTGTCGGCCTTGAAGAGGAACTCGGTGCAGTAGCGGAACTCCGACCCCTCCCAGTCGTCGTTGAGCTCGATGGCGACCTTGGCGTTGGCCTGGGCCATCGCCTTGTCGGCAGCGGAGGAGACGCCGCCCTCGCGCCCCAGCGCATGGGCGCAGAAGGCTTCCAGGAACACCGAGAAGCCGAAGGCCCCCGAGTCGACGACGCCGTTCTCCTTCAGGACGGGCAGCAGGTCGGGCGTGCGGGCGACGGACTCAAACGCCTCGGCGACAAGCGCGTCGAGCGTCTCCTCGAGCGTGGCGTGCTTCTTCTCGCACGCGTCGGCGCGCTTGGAGACATCGCGCAGCACGGTGAGGATGGTGCCCTCGACGGGCTTGCGCACGGCCGCGAACGCCACCTTGACGGCGCGGCGGAACGCCGAGGCGACCACTCCGGCGTCAGCCGGGCCCTCGACCTCGGCAAGGCCCTCGGCCAGGCCGCGCAGAATCTGGCTCGTGATGACGCCGGAGTTTCCGCGGGCGCCCATAAGCGAGCCGTGCGTGACGGCGGCGGCGAGCTTGGCCATGCTGGCATCTGCCGGCAGCGCCTCGATCTCCGAGACGACCGTGGCCAGGGTGAGGGACATGTTCGTGCCGGTGTCGCCGTCGGGCACCGGGAACACGTTGAGCTTGTTGATCTCCTCGCTGCGCTCTTTCACTGCTTGAGCGGCCACGATGAAGCTAGTGCGTACGGTCTGCTCGATCATCAGACTTCTCCCAATAATTGCTGCTTTAAGCCTCGCGGACCTTCATGGCATCGACATGGACGACCACATGCGCGTCGTCGATCTGGGCGATGTTCTTGAGGACGTATTGAACCGCGTCAACGAGGTTCTGGCTGACGGCGGTGAGGTTCACACCATACTCAAGCACGACATGCAGGGCCACCGACAGCTTGCCCGCCTCGTCGCGGTCGATCTCGATGCCCTTGCGCAGGCGCTGCGAGGGGCGAAGCCCCGCAATGCCCTCCTGAACGCTCGTGGGGGCAGGCGAAGCCATGCCCACGACGCCATAGCACTCCTTGGCGGCATAGCCGACCAGGTCGGCAAGGACGTCGTCGGAAACGATGAGGGCACCGTTTATTTTCTCAGGCATAGTCTTGCTCCCGTCACTGGTAGCCGTTTGAACTCAATGCAAGGAAGTATACACCGAGGCACAAAAAAGGCCCCCGGATGGAGGCCTTTCAACTCACACTTTACGCGTGAAGATGGCGCAAACCTAGCCGCGGACGACCTTGCCGGCCTTGAGGCACTTGGTGCAGACCTTCATCTTCTTGCGCTCGCCGTCAACGATGCAGTACATGGACTGCACGTTGGCACGGTGCTGGCGGTTGGTGACGCGGTGGGAGTGGCTGATGGAGCGGCTGAACACCGGGTGCTTACCGCAGACTTCGCAAACCTGGGACATTTCGAAAACTCCTTCGAACTGCTTGCGGGACACACTGCCCGCCCGCTTAAATCGGCAACTTTAGAAGATTAGCACAGACTGGGGCAAAGATGCAAAACTTCATATCCTCTCACCATATATCACAGAAGCCTGCAACACGGCGGGACGGCCGGGGGCGTCAGAGGATGCTCGCTTTATGGATGGGGTCGTGCTCGACGATGACGGCGAGCGTGCCGCGGTGGGCCTCGACGCAGGCGCGGGCGTCCTCGACGACGTTGGAGATCCCCAGGTCGTCGAGAGGCTCGAGGGCGGCATGGTCGAGGTTCCAGCGCATGCCCGACTCGCTCGCGCATGCCGGCCCCAGAAGCGCCACGACGCTGAGCGTGCGCCCCACATCCTGGGAGGAGAGGTCGAGGCGAGGCATGCCGTGCGGCGAGAGGAAGTAGACGGTCGAGGCCTCGGTCTCCAGGCGCACGGGAAGGGCCGCGCAGCGCGCAAGCACGCCGAGGACGCCCAGCTCGTGGTCGACCCTGCCGCCGACAAGCCCGCATGCCACGATGTCGCAAACGCCCAGGCGCGCCGCGTTGCCGCCCAGCCACGCCAGGGCCAAGCCCAGGTCGGTGTCGTCCTTGTCCACGGGAAAGCCGAGCTCTTGGGCCCCGTGGGAGCGCACATATTCAAGCGCCGCCAGGCTCAACGAGTCGCCGTCGCCCACGAGCACGTCGACGGGGAGCTGGGCGCGCATGCAAGCGTCGGCCCCAGAGTCGCAGGCGACGACGAGGCGGGCGCCCCGGGCAAGGCGGCGAAGGAGGCCGGGCGTGGGCGCCTCGGGCGAGCCGCCCACGACGAGGGCGAAAGGCGCGGGGACCCCGCCGTCGGCACAGCCTGGCTCAGGGTCCACAGGGGCGCAGGCGGATGCAGGGCCAGGCGCGGCGCAAGAGCCCGTGCTGCCCGGCGCGGGGCGTGTCGTCGCGCGTGAAGGTACGGGGGCGCAGATGTCATCGCAAGACAAGTTGCGCAACGACGCATCTATCCGGCTGCGCACGCACGCCATGTGGTCGAGCGGGCCGTTGCGCCTGCCAAGGCTGAGACCCGCGCGCAGGCAGGCGGACAGATAGGCCTTGGCCCGGCGAACCGACTCGCACACGTCGCAACCAAGCGCCAGGAAGCAGGCGATGGCGCTTGAAAGCGTGCACCCGGTGCCGTGCGTGCCGTGCGCCTCCACCGCCTCGCCGCGCAGGACAAGGGGCTCGTCTGCGCCCGGCAGCAGGAGCACGTCGGTCGCGCACTCCTCCCCTGCCAGATGGCCGCCTTTCACAAGGACCGCGCCGGGCGTCGTGCGCGCAATGGTGCGGGCGGCCTGCGTCATGGAGACCAGGCCGCAGGCGCCTGCGTCGATGCCCGAAAGCGCGCTTGCCTCGGGGATGTTGGGCGTCACGACCTGGGCGAGCCCGAACAGCTCGGCCACCATGGCCGGGGCGGCGCCTCCCTCCATAAGCGCGGCGCCGCTCGTCGCCACCATCACGGGGTCCAAAACGACATGGGCGGCGCCGTGGCGGCGCAGCCCATGCGCCACCTCATGCACGATGGGGGCGCTCGAAAGCATGCCGACCTTGACCGCCGCAGGACGGATGTCCTCGAACACGGCGTCTATCTGGTCGGACACGACCTGGGCCGACGTCTCCTGGATTGAGCGCACCCCACAGGTGTTCTGCGCCGTGAGCGCGGTGATGACGCTCTGGCCGTACAGGCCGAGCGCGGCTATCGTCTTGAGGTCGGCCTGGATGCCGGCGCCGCCCGACGAGTCGCTGCCGGCTATGGTGACGACTGAAGGAAGCTGCATGGGATCCTCCATGGTAGACCGGGGGCACCCATGCGGCCGGGCTTCCTGCGCCGAAGACCGCATGGGTGCCATTGTTGAAAACGCTACTTTATCGCAAGCAATGATGAGGCCATGCGTCGACGGCCTGCGCAAGGTCGTGCGCGGCACGCCCGGGATCGTCGGCCGCAAAGATGGCCGACACCACGGCCACGCCCGCCGCGCCCGCCGGCCCGAAGGAGGCGACGTTGTCCAGGTTGATGCCGCCGATGCCCACGACGGGCAGGGGCGTCGCCTGCACGACCCGCGCTAGACCGTCGATGCCCACGTGCTCGGCGTCCCCCTTCGTGGGCGTGGCGTAAACGGCGCAGCCCAGGTAGTCGGCCCCCGCCTCATAGGCCGCGCGGGCCTGTTCGGGGCAGTCGGCGCTCACCCCGACGATGGCGTTGGGCCCGAGCATCTCGCGCGCCTGGGCGCAGGCGAGGTCGGACTGACCCACATGCACGCCGTCGGCGCCGACCTCGAGCGCGCATTCCACGTCGTCGTTCACCACGAAGGGCACGCCGTGGGCGCGGCAAACGGCTAGCGCCTCTCGGGCGAGTTCGCAGCGCCGCTCGTGGGAGACGTCTTTCTCGCGCAGCTGCACGAACGTCGCGCCGCCGAGCACGGCCTGCTCCACCACGTCGGCAAGCCTGCGACCCGCCAGCCAGCGCGAGTCGGTGACCGCATAGACGGCCAGGCTGCGGCGCAGCGCCTCGAGGCGGGCAGGGCCGGCCCCCCACCCATGCAGGGCCTGGTCGGACCCGCCCGTATGGCCCGGCCTACATGAGGTCATAGATGGCGCCCTGCTCAAGCTTGTCGGAGGTCATCTTGAACACCTCGTCGATGAGGTAGTTTGAATACGTTGCGTTTCCAACGCCTTCCTCCAAGGCACGGTCTGCCGCAAATTTGCCGGCCAGGCCGTACATGCAGAAGGCGGAGGCCACGGCCTCAAGCTCGTTGCCCGGGTTGGCCGCTACGTAGGCGGCAACGACGCCGCTCAGCATGCAGCCCGAACCGGTGATCTGCCCCATGAGGCGATGGCCGTTGGAAACGACGTAGGTGCGCTCGGCGTCGCTCACCAGGTCGATGACGCCCGAGGCGGCCACGATGGAGCCCGAAGCGGCACTGAACTGGCGCACAAAGCGCACCATCTCGTCGAGGTTGTCGGCCGTGACGACGTCGCCGGCCGCCACGTCGACGCCGCGCGTGGTGGATGTGCCGGCGGCAAGCGCCTTGATCTCGCTCATGTTGCCGCGCACGACGGCGATCTTGCGCTGGGAAAGCAGCGTGGAGGCCGTCTGCGTGCGCAACTTGGAGGCTCCGGCGCCAACCGGGTCGAGCACGATGGGGTGGCCCAGCTGCTCGGCACGGGCGCTGGCCAGCACCATGGCACGGATGGACTGGGCGTTGAGCGTGCCGATGTTGACGTTGAGCGCGCCGCAGATGGACGTGATGTCCTCAACGTCGTCGGGCTCGTCGCTCATGATGGGCGAGCCTCCGCACGCGATGATGACGTTGGCCACGTCGTGGACGGTCACGTAGTTCGTGATGTTGTGAACCAAAGGGACGGTCTTGCGAACTGCATCGAATCGCTCGGTGAGCATGGGCTGCAACCCCTTTCTGCTCGTGCCGCATTACCGGCACGGTCGTCTCGGTCGCAGGCGCACCCCGGCCTGCCTCTCAGCCGCCTGCCGCGGCTCCCGTCTTATATGAAGCGCCGCTTGGGCGCAATTTGTAATCGTAAAGCATATGGAACCCATGCCGCCACCGCATTTTTGCCAACGGCATTGGATACAGTAAGGAAAACAGCTTACGTCTCACGAGCGGCCGCCCCGGCCGCGCCCAAGCAAGGAGTTTTCACAACATGGCACGTTACGATTATCGCTGCACAGCATGCGGCAAGGTGTTCGAAGTCTCCCACGGCATGCGCGAGCATCCCGACGTCGTCTGCCCCGACTGCGGCGCCCCCGCCTCGCGCGAGTTCTCGGCAAGCGGCATCGTGCTCAAGGGAAGCGGCTTCTACAACACCGACCAGCGCGGCAAGTCCGCCGCCACCCCCGCCACCGGCGCCGGCAAGGACGGCAGCGAGTCGGCCGGCAAGACGTCCTCGAACGAGGGCTCCTCGGGCACTTCCGACAGCAAGCCCGCAGAGGCACCCGCAACGAGCAGCTCGAGCGCGACGGCAAGCAGCACGAAGAGCGAGTAGACCCGAGCACTCGCCCAATCGCACCTCAGCCCTTCCAAGCAAGCGGCCTTCCTCCCATTGCAGTCATTGCATTGGGAGGAAGGCCGCTTCCCGTTACCATGCCAAGTTGTACAATGCAATACGGTTCAACGCCTACGCACGCAATCAGCCAAACACAGGAAGGAGGCCTCCATGCCCAAGCTCTACCAACTCATGAACAAGAACCAGACAGTCCTTGTGTTCGAGGCCGATGAGGTCATGGATTCCTTCCACATCGTTGGCGATTTCGACAAGAAAGCGCTGCCGCTTGGCTTCACGGAGATGCAGTCGTTCCTCAAAGGACGTCGCGCGCCGAAACATCGTGCTCACATCGCACGGCTTCTCACCCTGTGCCAGTGCGACACGCTCTGTGGCTATCTCGACGTCACGCGCGCGCTCAGTCTCAACGACACGTTCTGGTGCAAGCCCGCAAACAGCGACCTCACGTGGAAAGATGTTTCGCTTTACGAAAATCCTTTCAACAGTGTCATAGCACGCCTTGCGTTTGAGGGCGGCCTGTATGGCGAGCTTATGAGCACGACCTCGCCTGAATTTGGCACCGACGGCAGCTTCGC
This sequence comes from uncultured Coriobacteriales bacterium, assembly GCA_934662525.1. Lineage (GTDB taxonomy): Bacteria > Actinomycetota > Coriobacteriia > Coriobacteriales > UMGS124 > UMGS124. The sequence continues at coordinate 7,713 of CAKUKJ010000090.1, forward strand.
CAAATGCTGGATTCGCAAAGACAGCGGCATCCTGCTGCTCAAAACGGGCCGTCGTGAATGGGACGGCGCCTCATACGAGCCATGGTCGGAAGTCATGGCGTATCAAGTCGCCTGCGCGCTTGGCCTCGAGGCGGTACCGTATCACCTCGTCAGCTGGAAGGGACACGACGGCAAGCGCTCTCCAGCCACGACATGCCAGCTATTCACTTCAGAACAAACGGGTTACATCAGCGC
>CAKUKJ010000091.1 GCA_934662525.1 uncultured Coriobacteriales bacterium
CGCCCTGCGCATCGACGACCACAGACGCCGCTACGGCCTTGCCTACTCCACCGCCCGCCAGGACCTCACGACGCTCGTGAGACGCGACATGCTCGACATGCACTACGAAGGCAAGGCGCAGGTGTTCACGGCATGCAGGGGAATGAAGGGCGTTTTGGCTAAAAGATACTCGAGCAGTATGGCGCGATAAATACTATAACTATCAACTTTATGGTTATGTAGTCACAATACCTGGCTTTTTATCTTGCCGTCGCCCATATTTCTCGAACAATTCGCCCATAGGAAGCCGTGGGATGATTTGCCAGAAATCCCTGAAGCAAGAAGATTTGGCACAAGCTGCAATGAATTAGACGCATGCTGAAAGAACCTCTGAAGACATAGCAAGAGGCATGCAGTGGGGTATAACGCCCCAGGATTCAGCACTGGAGCGTCTTTGTTTCCCGCATTTCGATACGCAAAAATATTAAGTATGAATTGATAGTTTAGGTTTTCTCTGAACAACTTGACGTGGGACGCGACCCAAGCGGCCGCGCTGCCGCAAAACGTATATGCCAACCCTTTGCCCGAGTGGCCCCTTTCAAAAGACCTCAGCACACACTAGTCGCCCCAAAGTGCAGCCCTTTGCGTCAATTGACGCAAACGAACGGAACGCAGTCGTTAATCATTGTCGGCCATAGGTGCTTTGTTGCTATTAAAATGCCTGGTAAATATACACATAAACAACTTTACGTTAATGGTTGACGAGAATTTCTCGCCACGCATGGCCCTGATTCACGCATCGCTTTCCGTAAAAAATTCCGCTTGAATCCCTTTGTCGTCAACTTGTCGAAAAGGATATAAACCATATTTCCTTCATAAATGATAAACGTTAGCGATACGTCCGACAGGCCCTTTTATGTAAGGAAACCTATGGCTTTCAGTAAAGCCCGACAAGGTTTTCGGCAATAAACGAAAACAGCCAGCTTGATCACGAGCACGGTGGCCTCATGAACAAACTGGCTGTTGTAGCTGCTATAATTCGTTGCGTCGAAGGTGTTACCAGCACCTGCGGCCTAGTCGCAAACTCCAACCAGCTGCGAGAACAACGCTATAGCATGCGCTCATGATAGCACACATGCGTGGGCTGTCTTGTCGTTTGTGCTCTACGTGTCTTCGCAGCCTCGAGAGAGGCTGTTTTGATGAACGAGGTTTTCGATGCCCAGGCGTGGGAGGTGAGGTCGTCCGCCCTACGTCTATCTCCAGTAGACCTTGATGGTTTGGACGATGATCTCGCATCCTCCCATGGCGCGGGTTATCGCTACCTCAGCCTCAAAGCCTCCCCCATCCTTGCTGGCATGCGATCGGCCAATCCCCACCCTCATTGCGACCGCTGGGCCTTCGATATCGACGGACTCGTCTTTGTCACTGCCATTCCCTATGAGGCAAGCGCGAGGGCGCGGGGTTCCCGTGAAGCGCGCGAGATGCTCGACGCGGTTCTCGAGCGCTCCCTTGCGCTTGCCAAAGAGAACGGTTGGTTTGAAGGCGGCTCGCCTGCACTCGCCGCCAACGATTGCCGCCATCACGCAAGCGAGCGAGCCGCCTTCGATAGCCCCCGCGCGTATGGCCGCGCGGTCTCACATCGCCGTGCGGCACTGACAGCCGGCTGCCCCACAATCGATCGCGAATCCGCATGCCATGCTTTCGGCACCGCCCGACACAATGGCACTGGACCGTCGTCTGCGTATGAGCGCGGCGGTCGCTCCCCCGTCACCGCCCATACGACCGACGTGCGCGCCCTTGACGCGGCCCTCGACGCAGCGCATTACACACGCCTGCCGCAGTGGGCCCTTGCGGGGTCGCTGCCCCTTACCGTTTCGGAGCGCATCGTCGCGGCCGACGTCATGGACGTCATGGGGTCGGGTTCCGTCCTCTCCTACCAAGCCGACCGTGCGCGGCTGTATGCCCGCACCGGTCTCAAGCCCTCCACCGTCACAGTCGCTCTCAAAGGCCTCGCAGCCAAGGGTATCCTATGCCCTGTCGCCAGCACGCGCGGCCGCTTCACCGTCGCCTGGGAAAGGCTTGCCGAGTTCGTCAGTCAATGCCCGGAGGGGTCGCGGGCCATGGGCTCGGCCCTCACTGCGGCCGAGATGCGTCGACGGCTGAGCAACACCGACAAGGGGCTCGCCGTGCCTGTGTGGGCCGTGCAGCTGTGCGGCGCGACAGAGGCGGCACTGCTCCTCGCAAAGGCCTGGGCCATGGGACACGGCGGCGGGGACGGCCGCGTGTGGGCGGCGGGAACCACGCTCGCCACATGGCTCCCCGGCAACGAACGTTCCCTCAGAAGGGCCCGTGCAAGCCTTGCGGAGCAAGGCGTTGCCCAGTCTACAGGTCAGTATACATACGACCGTTTATACAATCATGGCATCGCCCGCAACAAGACGGTCGAGATCAGTGTGACTGCCACAACAGTGGCCCGCGCCCTTGCCGTGCGCGGCATCGACTTCGGCGCCGATCTCACCTCTATCATCTCCACGTTCTTCTGCGAGGACGCCTCCGTCCGCCGCGACGCGGCCCTCTGGGACGAGCGGCGCTCCGCCAAGATGAGCCTGCGCCGTCTGCGCCGCGGGCTTGCCGTCCTCGCCCTGCAGGGCTCCCCTAGCGCCCTCAAAGCCCGCGCCATGGTGGACGCGGGCACGACATCGCACGCCTCAGCCCCGTGGCGCACAACGCCCCTCAGGGCCCTTCCCCCCGCCGCCTAGAAAGCCGTAGGCGATTCCTTCCAGACAACCTAACAAGCCTGTGCCCAACCTTCGCGTGCGCAAGGGACCACAGATTCGGCGGGACACGTCTCCCGTCTCGCGACGTCGAGCCCAACACTCCCCCAACCGTCCTATAACAGACCTCCCGGCAAGGCTGCCGAAAAGGCCCCGCCTCCACAGGCAGCCTCTTCACCGGAACAAGGACAAATACGTACCGCATTGCGTAACAAATCCAGACCGCACGTTGAAACTGCAGGGGCAAATAGAGACCGCAATTCTCCTTAAGGTCTTTACTCTCCTCTCTACGCTCCCTAAAAGAAAGCGACGGGAAAAAGAGGCTGTAAATGAAACCTCTCCGAGAAGTTCGTTGGATATCGTGATGTCCCAAGATCAAGCTGCCATCGGGGCTCTTCAGATATTGCTGGATACAAAAAATGGCAGACCGAGAAAAGGAAAGCAATGCACAGGCTGAGGCGGTTCGGTTAGCGTGCCTCGCTACCACGCTCTGGCAGTTTTAACTCCCCTCGAAACGCTCATGTAAATGAGACAAAAGTAGGGCAATACGTATATATGCTTATATGAATATAAGGAGAGCCCTCAACATCCCAGTGGCTTACTTGCAAGCAGGCTCTCTACTCCCCTGCTTCTCCTGACTGCTGTTTCTTTGCGGGAAGGCCCAAGAGTCGCCTCCAGAGGGGCACTTTGGGGGCTGTGAGGGCGTTGAGGGTCTCCGTTTGCTGCCTCACCAGCTCGTCGTAGCGGGAACGTTCGGCCTCGACCTTGTCGTCGAGACGCTCGACGCGGTCGCTTAGCTCCTTTACCTGGCTGGTGAGAGATTCGATCTTCTCGTCTTTGGCTTTGAGGATGAGCTCGTTTTTCTCCGCCTCTGCCTTCAAGACGCGGTCCATAAGCTGCTCAATAGTGTCTTGAATCGACTCTTTTTCCTGCTCAGATGGCATTTTTGGGCGAATGACACGCTTCTTTTGGGTGTGCTCTGGCTCGCTGGCCTCCCCTGCCGACGTGTTTGCCGGTTGCTTTATGAGGCCTTTCTTCTGAAGCTTGTCGGCCACGGCCGAGGCAAGCCAGTCGTCCATGTATGTTGTGCGGCCTTCGACGCTTCGATGCGACTTGTCTGGGTCGAGTTCGTCAGCAACTTTGATAATCGTCGGCTTCGAGACACCTGTTTCCTTGACCATATCGCTATAGGTGGTTTGCACAGGAAGATCCTTTCAAAGCCTTTGACGTTCATTTACGCCCGTTAAACATCAATTGACGTAAGTATAACCCTTAACACCGAAGCAAAGCACATTGTACCAGGTGTTTCATTATACACACTTTACAACCTTAACGTCTATTTACATTCAAATACGTCAATTATCGTTAATTAACATATTTATGTAAATGTACGTGAAATAACGTAAAGCATGTTAAGTAACTGACTCGAGCAGATTTTACGTTAAAAGTGTTCTGACGTCAATATACGTTTACTTACGTAAAAGGGAAGTCGGGTTATGTTGACTGTGAGTGTGGAGGGATAGGATTCCTAAAAGCGTCTACTTACGACAATTAACGTGTATTGACGTAAAAACAGCTCTTTACATTAGTTTACACTGTATGTCGTAAACTAATGTAAATCATTATAAAGTATATAAAATACCTGGTAAACACCTATAAGGAAATAAGCAAAAGAGTTTCTTAGGATGACATTAGTAAAGAGATGTAAAGACAAACATAAAGGTTTACGAATCTGGTTGTCAAAGCTTGCAAGGGATGTATGCGTGCAATCCCCTACAGAGGGCTTCACGAGGTGGGGCAGGAGGCGTAAAAGAAGTCCTCTATTACGTTAAGCGATGTAAAGCATGTTCACGTCATGACGCCATACGCATGTTTGCGCCCCTAGTCCTCCCCAGCCGCCAACAATGAAAGCACGTCTTCCTGCGTCAGCGATGTCGAGCCGACGCCTTCGCCGCCCAGCACGCTCTCGGCAAGGTCCTGCTTGCGCTGCTGCATCTGTAGGATGCGCTCCTCGATGGTGTCTTGGCAGATGAGCTTGAACACGCTGACGGCCCGCGTCTGCCCGATGCGGTGGGCGCGGTCGGTCGCCTGGTTTTGGGCTGAGACGTTCCACCAGGGGTCGTAGTGGATGACGACATCGGCCGCCGTCAGGTTGAGGCCCACGCCTCCTGCCTTGAGCGAGATGAGGAACACCGGTGCCTCGCCTGCCTGGAAGCGTGCCACCAACTGTGCTCGCTGCTCCTTGCTCGTTGCACCGGTGAGCTCGAGATAGGGGAGGCGCCCTGCCTTCAGGCGCTCTCCAATGAGCGCGAGCATGCTTGTGAACTGCGAGAACACCAAAACTTTATGCCCTGCGTCCACGGCGTTTTTCACGAGTTCCATGCAGGCGTCGAGCTTGGCGGAGCCGGCGGTGTAGTCCTCGTAGAAGAGCCGCGGGTCGCAGCAGATCTGTCGCAGCTTGGTGAGCTCGGCGAGAATCTTGAGCTTGTTTTTTTTAAACTCGTCGGGTGTCTTCTCGTGCTGCACCTGCAGGGCCAGTCGGTCTTGGTTGGCCTTGTAGAGCTTGTCTTGCTCGCCGGACATGCGCGCATACACGACGCTCTCGTTTTTTTCTGGCAGGTCGTCCAGCACGTCGGTCTTGAGCCTGCGCAGGATGAACGGCGCCACCATGCATTGCAGGCGCTGTGCCGCATCGCCCTCGTTGTGCTCGACGGGCCCTACAAATCGCTTGTTGAACGTCTCCTGGCTACCGAGGATACCTGGCATAAGGAAGTCGAAGACGCTCCACAGCTCCATGAGGCGGTTTTCAACCGGCGTGCCGGTGAGTGCCAGGCGCGCGTCGGCGTCCAGGCACTTCACGGCTTTGGCGACCTGCGTGCCGGGGTTCTTGATGTAATGCGCCTCGTCGAGCGCAACGCGTGCGAAGCGTGTGGCCGCATACGATTCTATATCGCGCTTGAGCAGGTCGTACGAGGTCACGAGCACGTCATGCGACTCCGCCGAGCCGATGAGGCTCGCCCGTGCCGCCTTGCCGCCGACCACGGCGACGACATCAAGCTGTGGGGCAAAGCGCGCAAGCTCGGCCATCCAGTTGTATACGAGCGACGCAGGGCACACGACGAGGGAGGGGAGGGAGCAGCCCGCCTCCTTGCGAGCGACGATGTGCGCGATGACCTGCAGCGTTTTTCCCAGGCCCATGTCGTCGGCCAAGATCCCGCCGAAGCCGAACCCCTCGAGCGTTTCCAGCCAGCGGAAGCCTTCCTCCTGATAGGGGCGCAGCACGCCTGCAAGCGAGGCCGGCACCTCGTAGTCCGCCTCACGGTACGTCTCGAAGTCGCGCGCAACCTTGCGGAACGCCGCATTGCGGTCGAGTTGTAGGCCGTGCGATCTCCTGAGCAGCGCATCCACGAAGAGCGTGCGGTTCGAGGGGAGCCCCACGCCGTCGCCCGTCATCTCCATGACGTCCACGCCCAGGCTTTGCGCCAGGTTGTCAACCTCGCGCAGGTTGTCGCCCAGGCGCATGATGGCCCCGGTGGACAGACGGACGTATTTTTGCTTGCGCTTGTATGAGTCCAGGTAAAGCGCCAGGTCGTGGGGGGCAAGGCCGCTCGCGTCTACCTGTAGGTCCAGAAGGCCGCTGGTGAGCGTCGCCTTGACGCGCAGCTGTGGGCTGCTCTGCACCTTGACGGCGCGCAGGCGCTCGCTGAGCAGCACCTCGCCGAGGCCACCGAGCTCCTCCAGGCCATCGGTGAGCAGGGCGTACAGCAGCTCGTCGTCGCCCTCGTCGAATCCCGGCAGCGCCGATCCTCCCGGGAAGTAGTCTTCCACGACGTTTTGCGCATGGTACTCGGCCACGAGGTCGCGGGCGGGCTGTCCCGCTCGCTGCGGCTCGTAGATGCTGGCGGCCCAATCCCCATAGGAGACGCTTGCCTGGCAGGTCACCTCGCCGTCCTCCAGCCCGACTTTGAACGTGAACTCGGGGACGGGAGGGCAGAAGGCGTCGAGCGCCTCGGCACCCACGAGTTGCGTGCAGCTGCGCAGGGCCGGCAAGACCGTGCGGCAGAAGTCCCCCAGGTCGGAACGGCTGACATGCAGCGCGCCGTGCGCGGGCAGCAGGCTGGAGAAGACGCCCGCTCCGGTGCGCGTGAACTCGTCGCTGCAACGGCAAGCCCGGTCCATATCCACCAAGTACATGCGGCTGCCGTCTGTCAGGCATTGCAGCGCGAACGGCAGCCGCAGGTCGAAGCCTCCGTCTGCCGACTGGCGCATCTCGGCTTTGATGGTCGGGTTTGCCTGCACGACCTCGACCTGGCAGGTTGTCTCTTTGCGCTGCGCGTAGTCGTAGCCGAACCCGAACGTGATAGATGCGCCTTGCATGAGGTCGAGCACGTCAGTCGCGTCGACGGGGGAGAGGGGAAGCTCCTTGATGTCGGTGCCGCGGCCCGCTTCCATATATTGCCAGCGCGAGTTGAACAGGGCCTGCTGGGTGTTCACGACGCGCGTGACGAGGTCGAGCAGCTTGCAGGCCCGCGGGGTGAGGTTCTCGGGGGTATGGATGAGGGAGAGGTTTTTCCCATAGACGATCTCCCCGCCCGTCTTCCAGGCGTTTACGAGCGCGGCCATGTTCTTGACGATATAGGCGGCCTTTCCCCGGCGAACCTTGAGGCGCAGGCACAGGGCGCTCTCGAAGCCGTAGGGGTTGCTCGGGGGAGCCAGCGTCACCTCGAAATCGGCCGGTTCCCCGCTGGGTGCGGGGCTGTCGCCCTCGCGTCCCGCCCGCCGCGTGCGCATCGCCTCGTTCAGCCGCCGCTCGGTGAGGACGCCGAACAGATCGGCGATTTGGGAGCTGGTGGGGAGCTCGCGGGGCTTCGGCTGTTGGCGCCTTCCCGGGCCCTGCGGCTCATGGGTGGCGCGCAGCGTGCGCCCGGAGGAGAGAGGCTCGATCCCCAGCCTGTCCAGATAATGCAGGGCCAGCGCAATCTCGTGCTTGCACATGCCGTCGTAGTTGTAGGCGGCCAGGCAGTCGCACGAGTACGACACGACCGCCTCCTCGTCGAGGTCGAGCGACACGCGCGTGCGGTAT
>CAKUKJ010000092.1 GCA_934662525.1 uncultured Coriobacteriales bacterium
CTCACGCAAGCACCTTATCGAGGAATTCCAGCGTCTGAACAACCGCATCGGCCTCTCTGCCGGTAAAGTTATGGTCGGAACCCTCAAAAACATGGAACGCACAGCCAGAAATGCTCTCCTGCGTACGCACTACGTATGGCAATGAGACTGGCGCGTCACCCGTGCACCACAACAACAGCGTTGGTGTAACAATTTTGCTGCAGACATCCCACATGTCGATATCCTGTGCTTGCTCGAAGTAGCTGTACTTGACGCCAACCCCAAGCATCTCGTCGGGATTGTGCTCTACGGCCGGGTCGAAATAGAAGACGTTAAGGGCATTGTAGCTTGGGTCGGCCAAATCATACGAACCGGCCCGAGCAACATCGGGAATCATGTTTGCCGGCGCAAAAAGAACCGTAAACGCAAGGGGATCATCAGCGTACTCCGACGCAGCAATGCACGTACCACAGCCGCCCTGCGAGTGACCCATCATGCCGACCTCGGACACCCAGTCAAGACCCCGCAGATAATCGATGGCGATATGAGCCTGCTCGACGTCCGTTCTCACACTATGGTCTTCAAAGGGCAGGTCGCTACCACCATTGCTCGTGTAGTTTATGGCAAGAGAAGCAATTCCGTGCCTGGCAAGCCCCTCGCACACATCCACATACATCGGGTTCGCATCACATGTGGAGCCGTAGCCGTGGGCAAACAGCGCAGCAGGAACCTGCTTGCCTTCGTCTACGACCGGCTTGCGTAGCACGCAACGGGTCTTACCGCCGTCATAGTCAAGGAAAATCTCTTCAGTCGTAAACTCATAATCCTTCGCATCGCCAGTTTTTTGAGTTTCCATGGCCCAGGCATCAGCAGGCACCACAGACAGGGCTGCACAGGCAAGTGCAGAGCTCGCAGAAAGTCCAAGGAAGCCGCGGCGATCAATCGCTTTGTCCATGGTTGGCCCCTACTCCCAAGCCTCGAGTGCACCCACGGATCGGGCTGCGAGCCGGCCGGAGCTCATCGCCTCGGAGACGTTGCCGCCGCCGTTGTAGTTGTAAGAGTAGATGGTACCCATCTCGCCGGCGGCATAGAGGCGTGGGACCGTGGTGCCGTCGAACTTGAGGACGCCGCCGTCCACATCGCGACGCGGGCCTCCCTGGGTGTTGAGCACTGCCGTATAGAGGTGCACGGCATAATACGGGGCCTGGAGCGGCACGAGGTCGAAGGCGCGGATGGTGGGCTCCATATCGCCGCCGCCCGCCTCAGTAGCCTCAGAGGCACCCTTGTTGGCCGCATCGCCCTGGGCCCCGTAGTTGAAGGCGGAGTACACGTCGGTGCCGCGGCCGTAGTCGGGGTCGACGCCGTTGGCGGCGTTCTCGTTATAGTTGTTGATGGTGGCCGCCACGGTGGCCGGGTCCATGCCCATGGCCTCGGCGAGCTCCTCGGGGGTCTCGCCCGTCACAATCTGGCCGGCGTCGAGGTACTCCTGGTTCGTGGCATGGGCGGCCAGGCCAAACTGGATGTTCCACTGGCAGATGTAGTCCTGCTGGAACACGCACTGGTCGGAGTTGAACGTGTCGGAGCCGAAGATGCACCAGGTGCCTGCAGGCTGCACGGCGTTCGTGGCGTTGCCGGCCGTGAGGTACTTGCCGTGGCGGGCCAGGCTCTGCTTCTCCTCATACATGAACCGCGTGCCATCGGGGCCCACGTAGATGTAGTCCTTGAGAGGCCACTGCGTGATGACGACAGACTTCATGTCGCCCTCGCCGGCAGACAGCGTGCCGTAACCGGAGTTTGAGAAGTTGTTCATGTGCCACAGGTCGGCGCCCACCGACTGGGCCATGCGAATGCCGTCGCCGCGGTTGTAAGGCGTTCCCATGGGCTTGCACTCGCTGTAGCCGATCTGGAAGTAGTTAGAAATCATGTCGGGGTCGTTCTCGAAGCCGCCGCAGGCCAGGATGACGCCCTTGTTGGCCTTGTACGCCTTGCCGGCCTCGTCCTTCACGCCGTGGACCTCACCGTTCTCGACAACGAGCTCGGTCACGCGGGTGTCGTGCTGAATCTCGATGCCGAGCTCCTCGGCACGGGCGGCCAGGGCGTCCCACAAAAGGCCGAAGCCCATCTTCTCGCCGTCGCCGGCAAGCCAGCACATACAGGCGTCGGAGCCCTCCACGTCGGGCCACTCGGGGTTGAAGAAGGCGGTCTGACCGGTCTGGATGCCCTGGCTCGTGAGCCAGTCGATGTTCTGGCACAGGTTCTCGGCCCAGTTCTTGATGTACTTCTCGTCGACCTTGTGCAGGCCGTTCAGGTTGGTCTGATAGGTGATGGCGCCGTCTACGCTCGTGGGGCAGAAGATGACCTGGGCGGAGACGCGGGTGTTGCCGCCCTCGTAACCTTCGGGTGCGGCCTCGAGCAAAAGCGTGGAGCCCAGGCCCTCGTCGGCGGCCGTGATGGCGGCGGAGATGCCCGCGCCGCCGCAGCCCACGATGACGATGTCGGCCTCGGCGTCCCAGTTCGTGGCGGCCTCGTCGGCAACGGCGGCCCCAGCGGCGGCCGCGCCGGCAACGGTGGCGGCCGCAGCCCCGGCTCCAAAATTCCTGCGTGTGATGGACTCGTTCATGTCGATCCTCCTTGAATGGGCGTATGCCGCCCCCTTTGACGGCACAGCTGTATTCAAGCAGGGTTCACAAGGCCCCGCCATGCCCATTCGTACAGCCCATGGCAACGAAAGGGCCTGGCAGGCCAACTTTAGTTAGTTCCTAGCAGAGACGCTCCTCCTTTGCCTTGAGGACGATCTGCACCCTGTTCTTGCACCCGAACTTCCTCATCACAGAGCTGACGAACCCTTTTACGGCGTTCTCGCTCAGGCAAAGTTCCTCGCCTATCTCGGCATTCGACTCGCCCTTGCACAGAAGCCCCAGCACCTCGAGTTCGCGGGGCGTGAGGCTTCCCACAAAACCGGGGTCGCTCCTGCGGCGCATGGCGCTCACGCTGGCGTCAAAGACCTGACCGCCCGACGCTGCCATCACCACAGCCCCGGGCAGGTCGAGCTTTTTCGTGTCTTTCACAAGATAACCGCTCGCACCCGCCTCGAGGCATGCCTCGAGCAAGTCGGGCGAGAGAAAAGCAGACAGCACGACAACGGCCGTCTGTGGGCTCAGGCGCTTGACGGTCGGCATGAGCGTCAAACCATTCTCGTTGTCTGAGAGCTGGATGTCGAGCAGGAGGACGTCGGGGCGCGCATCGGCAAGCAGCCTTTGCGCGTCATCGATGCACCCCGCCTCGGCAACGACCTCTATTCGAGCATCCGCCTCCAGCATGGACCGCAGGCCGGCACGCACAACAGCGTGGTCGTCCACAATCGCGACCCGGATGCGCGCACCAACAGACGCCGTATCTTCTTGTCGCGTCATATATCCCCCAGTCGAATTCTCGCCCGTACCGCACAGCCTTCGCCCGGCGCGCTCTCCACGTCCACGTGTCCCCCGACAAGTCGAACCGCCTCTTCCAGATTTGCCAAGCCAAAGTGCGGAGCTTCCCCAACAGCCCCCAAAGCCGCCAGCGACGACGGGTCAAACCCCACTCCGTCGTCCTCAACACACAGGCTGAGGACGTCGTCCTTCACACCCAAGTAGACAACCACGTGTTCCGCCCTGGCATGCTTGCGCACATTGCACAGGCATTCATGCACGAACATGCGCACCGTCCTTGCAAGGTTGCCGCCGATTTCGGCGTCCCCGCTCACCATGGGAACCACCGGCACGCTCGACACTTTCGCATGCGACGCGATTTCGGCATCGACGAGGGAGGACGCGAGCGCCAGGCCGTCCCAACGACGGGCCGACCTCTCGTTGAGGATTTTGCGCATGTTGAGATTTGCCTCCTGCGCATATTCCAAGCATGCAGAAAGCCTCCCTCTCAGCGCCTGCACCCGACGGCTTTCAAACACGGCGGCATCCGACTCGTCCACATCCGCCGGAAGCTCGTCGATAATGCCCATCAAACCAAGCTCGCAGGCAAAGATGTCTTGAATGGCCGTGTCGTGCAGCTCTTGGAGAATATACTCGCGTTCCAGCGTTTGCCCGGCGTCTACGGCATATCTGACCTGTGCGATGCGCTGCAGCGACTTCTCACAGAATCCGCCGACCATGCGCAGGTAGTAAATGAGCTGCTCGTTGGTCACATCCAGGCACGGCTTGACCCCCACTGTCATAGCCCGCACAAGCATGCCGTCTTCAAAAAGCAACGGGATGCCATAAAAATCGGGATAATCGAGAAACCACTCGTCGCTCGCCCCCTGCGGCACATGGCGCTCGGTAGGCCTCTTCACGCGCGCCATGAGGTTTGTGAGGGAGGTGTCGGCAACCACGCTGCCTACCTTCCACTCCCAAAACTCACCGTCACGGTAATTGTCGTACACGACGTAGCCGTCTTCAGCGCCTGAGTACACGGTGAACGTGACGACGGCCCTGTCTACCAGGCTGAAAATGGCACGTGCGGCCGCAACGACCACCTCCCGGTCGTTTGTCGCGGCCATAATCGCCTCGGCTCCGGCAAACAGGCTCGATGGAATGGAGTCCTCCTCGATGACGTGGTCGACGACCGATATGTTCGACGTATCAAGAACCATCGGCACCCCTCCTCGCATCGCCCCCACTGTGCCGCATTGTACGCCGATGCCCGCTTCGTTGCCGCACAATTCGACAGCTTAAAACCAGACAGGAGTCCATAGCATGACGAGGGGCATCCTGTCTGTCGGGGATAGACAGGATGTCAGACGCGAAACATGCGGGCGACAAATATAGACCAACTATGGCCGCGCTTTAGGGGTTCGCCTACCGCGAGAAACCGGCTAGCCGACGGATTGCTTCGCGGAATGCAGGATGCCTGTCGCCCGCACAAGCGACTCAGCACGGGGCGCGCCAAATGGCAGCGGAAAGCAGGCGCAGGCCAATCAGGCCCGCCGTAACTGCATGCGACGGGCCTTCGGGTCGAGGACAAGCATCTAACCGACCCAGTCCTTGTTCGCCTGCCTGGGCGAGGGCGTCGGCGATGGCAGCTTAGAAACCACGCAGCATGTTAGACACGCCGGTGGAGATGCCCGCCTTCGAAGCGTCTCACGTCACGAGGATGTGCACGCAGTAATCGGGCTGGACGACATGGCCGATGCGTTCGTTCTCGGAGTCAATCACGATATCGCAGGCGGTAATCCGGTCACCCCCGACTGCCACCGAAAGCGCGGCAGTGCCACCGAAACCCGTACCCCTGCCTTCGTAGGTACCGTCGGCAAGATTGATGTCGGCAACAGCGGCGCCGTCCGCCTGCCCCCTTGAGCATCTGCCGCAGACTCCACGTTGAGCCGACAGGGCGTCTTTGCAGGTTCCGCGACCCCCTCGGATGCGCCTTGGGCACGATGGACCATTCCGGCCGACAAAGCGGTCGAACACCATCGGCTCACCGAGGTTGCCGCCACCGCTGTGCATGTCAGGGAAGGCGCCGCCAACCTCATCGCCTATGAACAGACCTCCTCAGGCATCCGTCGTGCTTCACGACCTGGGCAAGCCTGTTGCGACGGGGGCTGCCCATGATGCTGTATATCGTGGGGACGAGGCGCACCGCGTAGAAGGGCGCAGTCTCCACAGGGTAGACGCACTCGCGGCCGAAGTCATCGGTCTCGCCCGCGCCGTCGTTTGCGTGGCAGTGGGCGTTGTACTTGTCCAAGGCCTCGTCAAGCTCACCGTTGAAGTTGAGCTCCGCGCGTCGCCCAGACACGGGCACGGCTACCAGATAGGAGCGAGCAACTTCTCGGCCTCGGCGGTATCGATGTCGAGGCGTTCGGCAAGCTTGCTTGCCGTTTGCGCGCGGGAGAGACCGAACTCCTTGCACATCGCCACCACGCCCTCGGCAAGCCCGGTCGCCCGACCCTCAGCACGGCCCTCGGCAAGCCCGGTCGCCCGACCCTCCGCGCGGCCCTCCGCAAGCCCGGTCGCCCGACCCTCGGCGCGGCCCTCGGCCAAGCCCTTCGTACGGCCCTCCGCGCGGCCCTCCTCTATACCCTCGGCCAGCCCTTCGGCCAGCGCCTTCGCACGGGCGATGCGAATCTCAGAGGCGATATGGTTGCGCATGACTTCCTGCTCGTCGTATAGGGTCACCATAATGCTCACGACCTCCTTTTCGTGGTCGGCCAAATAATCGGACAGCACGCCCCTTGAGAGACACGCGGCGATGGCGGCCTTGACCGCCCTCTCGGTGGGGCCCAACTCGACACGAAATGCATCGAGCGTCTTGGCGAAGTCGATGTACTGCCCGGCAATCGTGGGGCCCGGCTCTGTCAAGACGCGAACCTTCGATTCTATTCACGCCGCGCGGCCTCCGAAAACAGCCTGCGACAACGTCAGCTCCTCGGGAACGTCGGCCTTTGAGCCGGTATACACCACGTACAGCTCGGGCAGGGGAATCTCGACGGGAACCGACCCGTAGATGTCCAACTTGTGCTCGCGAACATAGTCCTTGATGGTTTGGGCGGCATACAGCAGGGCTCGCAGCACAATGTTGGGCGACCACGTGCTCTGGGCCTCGACCAGGACAAGGAGCCTGTCGCCGACCGTGAAGCCGAGGTCGTTGTGCTGCCCCGTGGTCAGAACATTCTGGATGGTCACGATCTCGATGTCGTCGACGTCGGCCCCGATGTCTTCGGGGTGCAGTTCCCGGTACAGCTGCAGGATGTATTTCTTGTCCGAGAACAAGCTGGCGAACACGCTGTCCTTCGCGATACGGCGCATCATCAGCTGTTCGCTGAACTCCCTGGCAGAATCGACCATGAACGCCTCCTCCGTCCACCCGTCTCGTATGCATGAGTATGGCACGTGCCGGGCCGAGACGGCAACTTCGAACCCGAAAAGACACTTCGACGGGGCCCTCCCCCGCACAAAATCGCATTGGCTCCACCATGATGATACCCGCACGGGCAGCACGCACGCCTGTTGGCACATGTAGCGCTCGACAAGGCCGGGGAATGTCAGGACGCAGCCCCCTGTCGCGGGCAATGAACCACTGTATGAACCTGCGGTCCTCACCCACCATCTTGCATTGGATTCCCGGCGACTTGAGCACGTCGCGGTACGAGGCGAACCGGCCTTCCGCCTCCAACAGCGTGCAGCCCGACAGGTCGCAGGCGAAATCGACCCAGCCCCGCTCTCGCGCGATACGGGCCGCAGGGCTCTCGCGGTTGGTGACGAGAACCTGCCCATGTCTCCAAGGCGCTGCAGGCAGGCTCTCAGACGCCCCTCGCGTTCCGCGATGCATGCAAACAGCATCTCCCCGCTTCGGTGGGCACGGGCCTCCTCCCTTGCCACGCAGGGAGTTTTTGAAGGGGTCAACAACGTGAACCGGCCGGCATGGAACAACATGCTCCAATACTTCACTGAAACCTGCGGCCCGGACAAGGTGAACACCTGGGTCTGCCTCGGCGCAATGGGCATCCACCTGCCCGCAGGCAAATTCTGGCATCCAAGATGTATGGCAAAGACGGCGAGCCCGTATTTCCCGACGGGTTCAATACAACCAAGAGTAACCCGTTGCAGCGCGATATTGCAGAGGTACTCGGATTTGCTTGAGAAGTGGGAGGGGCAAGCATGCGACCGTTTCTCCCCATATCGCCCGCATGGACGCATGGTACACTCTTGTGTAAATGGCTCAAGGCAAGGAGGGGCTTACGAGATGGGCGAAACGGTTGTGACGCGCAGGTATCCGGTCGGGATTCAGACATTTGAGAAGATTCGCGAGGGCAGTTACCTCTACGTCGACAAGACGGCCTTTGTGCAT
>CAKUKJ010000093.1 GCA_934662525.1 uncultured Coriobacteriales bacterium
GCCCGGAAAGAACGGAAACATCGGAGATGCTGCTGTTTGATAGATCCAATTTCTCCAGGTCTGTAAAATCCTCTAAATATCGGTAGTCCGGGAATTCGGCGTGACACAGGTCCAGCTCCGTAATATTCTTTGGCACCGGATCGCCGTTTGCCGTCAGCACGCCGTCCTCCAAAGTAAATATGGGATTGCTGTCATACTGCGGTGGAGCATTTCCCGCCGCGTTTGTGGGCAGCGGGCTACGTGTCACGGTGACATGCTCGATGTATGTGCCTTCTGAGGCGATGATGCTACGAGCAAACTCGGTGGCGTCGGCCTCATCGGATTTGCCTTCGTCCTCGGCGAGGACGATTTTGCAGGCAAGGACAGTTTGGCCTGGGGTGCGGGATGACATACCAGCACGGTTGCTCTTGTCTGCTCCGTATACAAGTGCCTGCATGACGGCTGGGTGCGCCTCAAGGGCACGCTCAATCACCTCGGGAGCGACCTTTGTGCCGTCTGACAGCACAATGACGTCGTCGAGCCGACCGTCCACGTATAGGAAGCCGTCGGCGTCGATGCGGCCGACATCGCCCGTGCGCAGCCAGCCATCGTGCAGTCGCTCGGAGGTAAGGGCGGTATCTCCCAGGTAGCCGGCCATGACGTTGGGGCCACGCACGAGAATCTCGCCGTTTGGCGTAACCTGCACCTCGTTGCAGCGCAAGGGCACGCCGCAGCTGCCGTCCTTGTGCCAGCCATCTCGGTTGACGCTGACGCAGGGTGAGCATTCGGTGAGCCCATAGCAGCCGAACGCCTCGATGCCGTGTGCTCGCAGCCGTTGCGTCGCGCTTGCGGGCAACCCGGCACCCCCGCAGAGCATCTTACGTAGCGTGGGAAGGCGATAGGGGCCTTTGTCCAGGAAGTCTGCCAAAAGGGTGGCAGCCCGTGGGGGCAAGTTGAGGGCGGTTGGGGCAAGCTTGGGCAGCTCGGCTGCGAACGTCGTGCTCGTATGGGGGAGCGCTATGGTGCCGCCCGTGGCGAGAGGGGCGAGCAAGTCACACACCAGCCCGAACGCATGCGTGTAGGGGAGCAGCTTCGCATAGCGCACACCAGAGGCGAACTCGTAGAGCTCAAGCCCGGAAGTGAGGTCGGCGAGCAACCCCCGCTCGGTGAGCATAACCGCCTTGGGTATGCCCGACGTGCCTGAGCTCGAGGCAATCATGCAGACCCCCGCAGGCACGCTTGCGGGGTCGTCTGCAACCTGCGCGGCCTGTTTGCCGGTGAGCGGGCACAGCACCGCGCATCGCCCGGTCGAGACAACGGCGAGATAGCGTACGGCAAATCGCACGGGGTCGGCATCGCGCACGTCGACGAAGCGGCCGATATCCGATGCGTCCAGCCCGGCGGCCTCCCGGCGTATCTCACAGGCGAGCTCTCGGTATGAAATCGGCTCCCCATCGGCGGGTTCGAATGCCGTGCCGTCGCCCCATTGGGCTGCCATGTAGGCGATGAGCTCGTCGAATGAGCCGAAACGCGGGGCGCTGTAGAGCGGGTATGGGCTGCCGATTGGCTCGGGCACGGCCTCCGAAGGCCTCGCCGGTGCAGCGCAGGGAAGCGACGGATTTGCCGTCCGTGTCCCCGCAGGTGACGACGGGCTCTCCGCCGGTGCCTCGGCGGTCGGCCGGGGTGCCGACCCGTTCGGAACGCCAAGCATGTCGTTGTGCGCCATCGCCGAGTCGGCGACCCCCTCTGGTTTATCGCGCATCGCTCGGTTCCCTCGATGTCTTGCGCTCTCCCCGTTGCTTCACCAGTTTGCCCAGGCCTGCGTCGAACGCCCCCCCTGCTCAGCGAGAGCACATGGCAGTCGTGGAACTTCCCGCCAAGATAGCGATAGTCGCGCAAGACGGCCTCCTCCACAAACCCCGCCGCAAGGTTGCTGCGCAGGCTCTCCTCGTTGTAGCCGTATACGAGCGCGTATATCTTGCGCAGCGGGTACGCGGCGAAAAGGTCGCCCATGAAGCGCGCGCCCATGAGGCCCGCCGCGCCGCTGCCCCGCCACTCGGGCCGCATGTAGATGCACATCTTGCAGTGCAGGTCGAAGGGGCGGTAGTCGTAGGCAAAGGCGAAGCCTGCCAACTCGCCGGATGCCTCGTCGGCAATCACGCGAAACTCGTGGTAGTTGCTCCGCATGTTGCCGTCGAGCCACTCCTCGAACTCTGCAAGCGTGGTGAGCGGCACGCGCTGGGCAAAGAGCGCCTGCTCGTAGGGGTCACGGTACAGGTCGAACATGAGGGGGGCGTCGAGGGCGGGGTCGAAAGCGCGGAAGATGAGGCCGGCCATTGCGTGCTACTTCCGGTTGTACGAGCGCGCCCTGTTCGAGGCATCCTCGCGCGTGGGGGAGCGCAGCCAGGCGCTTGGGCTGTCCGCCTTGCGCGCGCCCGTGGAGGCACCGCCCGTCGCGACCTTGCCCGAGCCCTTCGACCCCGCGGTGGAGGTGGACTTCTTCTTGTTGGCCGAGCCGTAGTTCGCCCTATTGGCGTTTTCATCGCTCATTTGAGCATCTCCAGTCAACGAAAGTCGAGATGGTTGCGTTCTGTTGGCAGTGACCCGCGTGGTAAGAAACGATGCATCTCGTCTACCTGCGATGATGCGAACTCACTTCCAGCGGCTACTTGCCTTTGTCGATTAGAACGCAATCATGACGAAGTTTGTGCGAAGGCATTCGTAGAATGCCTTATTTCCTGTGGTCCTGATACTTCACCGACTCAGGGCGCAGCAGCGTGAAGTCGATGAGCGTGTAGTCGGCCCGCCATGTGGCATACATGTCGTCATCGGCTTTGCTGCCGTACTCGATGAGGTCGATGGCCTGGTTGCCCTCGTAGTACCACATGCCGTCGACGTTGTACACCAGGCTCGCGTCCCAGCCCAGATAGAGCAGCAGCTGCTTGGTGAAGCTGGCATAGCCTGCTCCGCCGCAGCACAAAAAGATAGCCTTGTCCTGCGGGAACAGCTCGCGCAGGATGGTCATCGACTCCTTGTAGTTGGACTTCACGCTGAGGAGCTCCCCCTCGTCGCTCCACTCGCAGGTAAAGAGCGTGTCGCCGTCGTAGTACTCCGTCACGGGGATGGGCGCCATGGTGGCCAGGTAGGGGAAGGGCACAAGCTTGAATCCGGGCAGCACTTGCGAGGCATAGGGGTCCTCGTCCACGTCTTCCCAGCGTGCCGGGTCGAAGATGAGGCGCATGTCGCGATAGGCCACGTCGGGGCGGCCCAGCCATTCGTCGATGGTGGTCATGTTGATGTTCGCGTCGACGCCGAACTGGTCGTCGGGGTCGGGCTCGGCCGGGGGGAGCGTGGGCAGGTCTTCGGTGCTTGCGACGGGTGCTCCGTCGCTTTCAGGCTCATCCCCTGCGTCGGTGGCCGCGGCCTCGTCAGCTCTCGCATCGACAGCCTGGAGTCCAATCAGGCTTGCAAACGCGCATGTGCCCGCAGCGAGCGCCGCGCCGACGAACACCCTGCGAGACATTGGGCTGTCGGCGCTTGGAACGATGTGTTTCATTCAAATCCCCTTCCTTCATGCCCGTGGCAATATATATCGTCACGATAAAGCGTGACCCAAGGTAAGAGTCAAGCATCCAAATTGTGGGTTCCAGTAAACACCCAACCTGATTGCAAGTCTTCAGACAAAAGGGCGAGCTTTCCTCATTGGCCAAAATGGACGATAGGGCAGCCGTTCACCCTCGCAACCATGCTGCTTTCAATCATGCGAGCCTGTCTTGCAAGAAAGCGACTTGAGCCTCGTCTTCCGTTCGAGGGAGGCGGAGCAAAAAAGAGGCCGGGCCAAAGTTGGTCGGTGCCTCCCATGCTTTCGTCGAGCGCCGTCCCGTTCACGTCGAAGACGATGGGGCGGTAGCGCTGCGTCACGTATGCCAGCGGCAGGGCGACCTCATAGCCATCGGCGGAGGTGAACACGACGGTGTTCGCGCCGTCTGCGATGCCGCCGGCCTTGGAGAGCAGCAGCTGCACGGAGACGCCTGTGACCTGGGCGTTCACGCTGGCGCGCCCGTCTGCGGGGTTTCCCACGCAGGAGCAGCCCATGAGGACGCCCTGGATGTCGGGGTCTTCGGCCATCTCGACCACGGCCATGGTGTAGGGCGCGTTCACATCGCCCTCAACGGAGATGGCCCAGTCCTCGGCGGCGACGTCGGTCTCGTAGCGGGTCCACGTGGCGCCGTTGTCAAGCGAGTATTCCATGGCGACGATGGGGTTCTCATAGGAGTATGCAAACCCGTCGAAGCTGAGCGTCTCGCCTTCGTTCCACTTGAACACCTGGCCGTCTGCGAGATGGAACGTGCCGACCGTCGGCTTGTAATTGGATACGCCGTCGGAATCGGTAAGGCCCGTGTTGAAGAACCAGTCCGGATAGTCGTCGCCGGGCAGCTCGGCCTCCTCGAAGGTGATCTCGGTGACCTCCTTCTCGTTGCACCACGCCGCCGCGTCGCCGGTCCACAGCTGCACGGGATAGCCGCTCTGATAGGACAGGGGCTCGCCGTTTACCTGGAGTACCAGGTAGGAGCCGCCCTCTTTCATGAGGCTCGTGGTGGTGCTGTACATGTGGTCGTTGGGGGTATAGCGGGCCGATGAGCTTGGGCGGCAGGAACGCATGCTTGCGAAACCGGTCGAGGCTTTGCGCATATGCGTCGAAGTCAGGCAGGATGCTCGTTTCCTTGTCGGCGGGCCCCATGAGGTAGAAGATGTTGCGAATGCCTGCGCCCTGCAGGTACAGCGGGTTGCGCACAAAAGGCATCGACAGCTCGCCGAGCGTTTTGAGCGACTTACCGCTGTCTATTATTGCCTGGTCGAGTCTGTTGCTCCAGGCAATGTAGAGCCTAAAGCACTCGCTCATGCGGTTGAAGAGGTCGGTCAGCTCGATGTCGTCGCTCGTCCAGATGATGTTTGCGCCGCAGGCAAGGAGGCCCTCGCTCGGCTCTCCGATGAGGATGAGGTCGAGAGGACGGTCGCTCGATGCCGGTGCGCGCTCGACGGGAACCTACGGCAGGTCGGATGCGCGGGCGATGTGCGCCACGCCCGGGGTGAGCTGCATCCCAGGCACAAACAGCGCCGGATAGCTGCAGGTAAGTTCATGCGCCGCCGTGACGATGCGGTTTTTGAAGCCGACGCCTGCGATTTCCTCGCGTAACACATACGAATTGAGCCTCACCGAGCCCCCCTCTTCTGCTCACCGCCATGGGACCATGATAGCGCCAAACGACTGGCAAGAGTCCGAAAGTAGGAGGCGCGCCCCGCTCATGCAAGCATGTCGCGCAGGCGGTCGCATTGCTGCTCGGTGAGTCGCAGGCCCTGCGACACGTATGCCTCGAACGAGCCATAGCGCCGCGCCGCCTCGTCGAAAAAGGCGTCGAGGTAGGCGGGGCGTGCTTCGAGGAATGACATGAGGATGGCGTGCTCCTCAAGGGTCATACCCGCCGAAAGCTCGGCTTCCTCGGCGACGATCTGTGCGGCGTTCACGGCGTTGGTGGCCAGGTAGTCGGCCAGGATGTAGTCGCGCGGGTAGCCGGCGATGCGCAGGGCCACGGCGCACAGCACGCCCGTGCGGTCTTTGCCGTTCTTGCAGTGCACGAGCGCGGGCGTGCCCGTGGCGGCTATGGAGCGCAGCACCGTGCCGATGAGCGGGTAGTCGGTGGCATAGCGGCGGTAGTTGCTGCACATGCGCTTCTCGGGCACGCCGTACTCGCCGATGACGCCGTGCACGAGGCGCGAGCGTGCGTTGCGCTTCTTGCGACCGTCACGGGGTTCCACGGCCAGCATACGCACGCCAGGCAGGCTCGGTTCCGGCTCCGCTGCCACTTCGCCGCTGCCACGTATGTCATAGATTGAGCGGATGCCCAGCACGTTCACGAGCATGAGGGCCTCTTGCGGGGTGATGCGTGCCAGCTCGCGGCTGCGAAAGAGCACCGCGCCCTCAAGGTCGTGCTCGCCCACGGGGCGCAGCGCCATGCTTCCCCAAACAGCGCGGCTGCCCCGCGCGCGGGCCGGCAGCACATCGAAGGTGAACGACTCTATTGTGGCCGCCGGCTCGCCCGTGCGCGACTTCGCCCTCGCGCGTAGCTGGTAACGGCCCGGGGCGTGCGGGGTATACGTAAAATTCCAGCTCACGCCTAGCTCGGTGCGCGCCCCCTCGCAAGGGAAGTCCGTCCAGGTGGTGCCGACGTCAAGCGAGAGCTGCACGGCCGCCACACCGTGCTCGAAGTCGTCGACGTAGCCCTCGAAGCGGATGGGCTCGCCTACGTAGTTGAAGCGCGCGGGGGCAGGAGCGGGATGCGTGACTGGCGTGGTGGTTTGAATGGGCATATGACCTTCTAGTGGGCGATGGGTTGCGCTTGGTGTCATCCGGTGCCTTCCCGCGCCCTTTGAGCCACAGAGCGTCAAAAACGGCCGCAGCTGCAGAGTCGATGATTCCCGCCGTTGCCAATGTGCTTGCTTCCCGCAATGGGGTATACTCACATCAACAACGGCAGCCCGAAGACTAACGGCCGGTTAAACCATCAGTCATTCACGCGGGCGGCGCGGTGTGAGGGCCGGGGGTGCCACCCCGGCCCTCGTTTTGTTTTCGGGGCAGCGAGCTATTCGCTTGCCGCGTTGTCCCCTCCCGAACCATCCGGGTGTCGTGCTTTCCTCCCTTTTGCAATCCGATAGAGCACTTGGCCGACTTCCAAGAGGAAACCGGCAATGGTTGCGCACGCCGCGAGGGCGTTCAGGGTTTCTTGGTTCATAGCGATGCTCCCTTCACGAGGATTGGAACACCGCCCACGGCCGGACTGCCGTTGCGAGCCATTCTAGCATGCGACCCCGGAATCTTTTCACCTTAAGAGCTTGCAATCCCTTAGATACTGTATATACTGTGCTTAGTGGGTATACACACTAAGCACGTTTAATCGGCAACCTGGGACGCTGGGGAAAGCGATGAGAGGAGGCTTATGGACATCATCATTTCAAACTCGAGCGGCAGGCCCATCTACGAGCAGATAGCTTCGCAGATAAAGGAGGCCATCATAGCAGGCGACCTCGAATCCGGCGAGCAGCTGCCCTCCATCCGCGCGCTTGCCAATGACCTCGGCATCAGCGCAATCACCACCAAGCGCGCCTACGCCGACCTTGAGGCGGCGGGTTTCATCGAGACGTTGCAGGGCAAAGGCTGCTTCGTGGCGGGTGTCAACCGCGAGTTCTTGCGCGAGGAACGCCTGCGCAGGGTGGAAGACCTGCTGGGTCAGGCGGTGCAGGAGGCGCGCGGCACCGGTCTGAGCATGCGAGAGCTGCACGAGATGTTCGACTTGATCATAGGGAGTGACGAATGACAGGCAAAACAGGAGCGCGGCCAT
Organism: uncultured Coriobacteriales bacterium; assembly: GCA_934662525.1. GTDB lineage: Bacteria > Actinomycetota > Coriobacteriia > Coriobacteriales > UMGS124 > UMGS124. Next base: position 7,377 of record CAKUKJ010000093.1, read on the forward strand.
CAGCTGCGGAAAGGGTTTGGGCCAATCAGGCGAACCGAGCTGCCGTTAAGGCAGAAAAGCCCCTTCTTGAAGCAAATGGGCTGGTCAAGCAGTACTCAGGCTTTAAGCTCGACGGCGTGAGCCTGGCCGTGGGGCCTGGCGAGATCGTTGGTCTGGTGGGTACGAACGGTGCGGGCAAGACGACGCTCATCAAGGCCCTGCTCGGCTTGATAAGGCCCGACGGGGGAGACGCGCGGCTGTTTGGCATCGACGCGCAGGCCGACGACCCGATGCTCAAGAGACGCGTCGGCACCGTGCTCGACGGCGTGTCGTTTCCAGAGGCGCTGCGAGTCCGTGAGGTACGGC
>CAKUKJ010000094.1 GCA_934662525.1 uncultured Coriobacteriales bacterium
CGACTATACCGTGCTGCTTGAGGGCGGCATCACGGGGCGTGGCTACGCCGTGAGCGAGGCGCGCATCACCGACGACCTCGTGGCCTGGGTAGAGGTGGACAACGCCACCGACGCCTGGGCGCTCTATGCGTGCCGGTTTACGGGCCAGGCCATCACGCTTGACTCGGTCGGCCTCGTCAAGCTGGGCGAGGGCGACTCCGAGTGGCTCACCCCGCCCTTCGACGCAAGCAGCAACCAGGTCGTCTGGCAGGTCATGCCGGCGTCTGACGGGTCGCACTCAAAGGAGCACTCGCACGCATACATCTGGGCCCTCGGGTCTTCTGAGGGCGTCGAGGTCTGGGACTCGCCGGGCCGCTTTGCCTGCGCGCCCTCCATCTCGGGCGGCGCCTTCACCATCGCCCCGCGCGTCAAGGCCGACGAGGGCGTCTACTACGGGATAACCGCGCTGTCCATGACCGGGCAGCATGCGCAGCTTGACCAGATTGTGATGCCGATTTCGGTCAAGCCGTTCTTTGCGACCTACACGGGCACGGATTTCGCGTTCAGCGTCGAGGCCGATTACGGTTACGGCGGCCGCCTCGGTTCCATGGGCTATTACATCGGCCCTGGGACGGGTCCCTACCACTATGTCCTGCGTGAGCCCGGCGCCCAGGTTTGCCAAGTGAACGGGCTGTATGTCGTCAAGAGCCGCATGTCGTACTTCGTCGTCGACATCGCGCGTATGACCTATGCGCGCATCGACGCGGCCAACGCCTGCACCGACTACGGCGACTATCCCGCCACGCAAGGCCTCGTTAACCGATTCGTTACATTCGCGACCATAAAAGACGGTACTTCAGGGATACCTTCCAGCGTTTTGGTGAGGATTTTTTCGCTTGCGTAGGGTATAATCGATTTGGACTATGTACACATTGACCGCGGCCGTGCTCAGCTTGGTTCTGACGGCGAGCGGCCGCGAGCGTATCGGCTCTTGCATTCGAAGGAGATTGCCCATGGCACAGGAAAAGTTCCGGATCCTGCTCGTCGAGGACGAGAAGCCCATCCGTGACGCAGTGACCGCCTACCTCGAGCGCGAGGAGAAGTACTCCGTCGTGGGCGTGGGCGACGGCCAGTCTGCCGTCGAGGAGTTTGAGAAGCACCAGTTCGACCTCGTCATCCTCGACCTCATGCTTCCCAAGCTTTCCGGCGAGCGCGTCTGCCGTGCCATCCGCGACACCTCCGAGGTGCCGATCATCATGCTGACCGCCAAGGGCGAGGTGGACGACCGCATCATCGGCCTGCAGCTCGGCGCCGACGACTACCTGGTCAAGCCCTTCTCCCCGCGCGAGCTCGTTGCTCGTGTGGGCGCCCTGCTCCGTCGTGCCCGCCAGGATTCCGAGCCCCAGCTCGAGGTGCTCGACTTCGGCGAGCTCGTCATCGACGTGTCGGGCCACAAGGTCTCGGTCAACAAGAAGGAGGTCGAGCTCACCGCGTCCGAGTTCAAGCTCCTCACCACGCTTGCCCGCTACCCCGGCCGCGTCTACACCCGCATGGAGCTTGTCGAGAAGGTCCTCGGCTACGACTTCGAGGGCTATGAGCGCACCATCGACTCCCACGTCAAGAACCTGCGCGCCAAGCTGGGCGACGACCCCCGCAACCCCAAGTGGCTTTACACGGTCCACGGCGTGGGCTATCGCTTCGAGGCTCCCAAGAAGGACGACGCCGAGTAAGGCCGTTCTTGCTTTGAGCCGCTGACTTTCATCAGCATGCGCCGGGCGTTTGCCATCTCAGCATGGCCGACGCTCGGCGTTTTTTGTCCGCAAACGACCATGGATGATTCGAGGTACATGCAATGGCGGGGGAGAAGGCGCGCACCGAGCGCGAATCCAAGATGAGCTTCAGGGCGCGCGTGGCGGTGAGCTTCGGCGTCATCGCCATCATCACGACGGCGCTGTTCGTCATCGTGCTGAGCGTCTCGTGGAACGAGGAGTTCCACAACTACACGCGCTCGACCCTGCAGGAGCTTGCCGATTCCGCCGCAGCATCGCTCGAGCGCTCCTATGCCACGAAGGGGTATTGGACGGCCTCGGACCTGGAGAACGCCGCCTCTTCCGCCGAGTCGCTCGACGACATCGGCGTGCAGATCAGCGACGCCAAGGGCAGGGCCGTGTACGACTCCACGTTTGCCGCCTCGGGGCAGACGACAAGCGCCTACTCCTCTGACATGTCGCTCGCACCCAGCGCCTCGCAAATGGTGACCGTCGACGTGCTTGGCAGTTCCGACGAGTCCGTGGGGTCGGTGTCGGTGTGGGTGTACGGCTCGGAGTACCTGCTCACGCAGCGCGACGAGTCGTTCCGTGTCAACTCCTTCAAGGCAATCGGCGTGGCCGGCACAGCCGCCGTGCTCCTCTCCATCCTGCTGGGCTTCATCACCTCGCGAGCCTTGACCGCCCCTGTGCGCGCCATCTCCCACACCGCCGCCCGCATCAAGGAAGGCGAGCTTTCGGCCCGCTGCGGCATCAAGGGCAAGGACGACCTGGGCCAGCTTGGCGAGACGTTCGACGAGATGGCCGAGAAGATCGAGAACGACCGCGAGCTGGAGAAGCGCCTCACCAACGACATGGCCCATGAGCTGCGCACCCCGCTTATGAGCATGCTGGCAACCGTGGAGGCCATGCAAGACGGCGTGTATGCGTGCGACCAAGAGCACCTGGCGCTTGTGCGCAGCGAGATCACACGCCTGTCGCGGCTTGTGGACGGCATGTTGTCGCTCTCGCGCCTGGAGAACGGGTCGGTGCGCATGAAGATAGAGCGCGTGGACGCCGTTGACTTCGTGGCCGGGCTCACCGCCACGCACAAGGCCATGCTCGAGGAGGTGGGCCTTGACCTGCGCTTCGCGAACGACTGCGATGCCGATGAGCTTGAGGTCGAGCTCGATCGCGACACCATCACCCAGGCTGTGACCAACCTCATCTCCAACGCCATGCGCTACACACCTGCGCCGGGCACGGTGACGGTCCATGTGGGCCGCGACGGCGACGAGGCGCTCATCAGCGTGCAAGACACGGGCATCGGTATCGCCAAGGAGGATATCTCCCGCGTGTTCGGCCGCTTCTGGCGCGCCGAGGAGAGCCGCAATCGCGCCAAGGGCGGCCTGGGCGTCGGGCTGGCCGTGACCAAGGAGATCATCGACCACCACCACGGCAAGATAACGGTGGACTCCACGCTCGGCGTGGGCACGACGTTTACCCTGCGCCTGCCCCTCAAGCAGCCCAAAGAGGACTAGCGCCTCCTTGTTCCACCTGTTGTTTCTATAGAAAGCGGGGCCGCGTTACCAAGGCGTGACTGCGACATTAAATAATCAGTCGAGCAACCGGTTCGTGAGGCGCGCGACGGGGCGCACCCACGTTGAGAGGAGTATGCAATGTCTGAGACCACCATGCTAAGGCCCGACTCGCAGGGCAAGGTGCGCGACATCTACGACCTGGGCGACAAGCTGCTCATCGTCGCCAGCGACCGCATCAGCGCCTTCGACTACATCCTGCCCTCCGAGATTCCCTTCAAGGGCGAAGTGCTCACGCGCATCTCCAAGTTCTGGTTTGAGAAGTTTACCGACCTCGTGCCCAACCACATGCTGTCCACCTCCGTGGCCGACCTGCCCGAGCAGTTCCAGCCTTACGCGGGCTACCTGGCCGGCCGCAGCATGCTCGTGAAGAAGGCCAAGCCCATCATGGTGGAGTGCATCGTGCGCGGCTACCTCACAGGCTCGGGCAAGAAGACCTACGATGAGAACGGCACCGTCTGCGGCATCAAGCTGCCCGCCGGCCTCACCGAGGCGTCCAAGCTCTCCGAGCCCATCTTCACCCCCTCCACCAAGGCGGCGCTGGGCGACCATGACGAGAACATCTCGTATGCCCAGCTCGTCGACCGCGAGGGCGAGGAGATCTCTTCCCAGCTGCGCGACCTGTCCATCAAGATCTACACCGCCGCTGCCGAGTACGCGGCAACGCGCGGCATCATCATCGCCGACACGAAGTTCGAGTTTGGCATCATCGACGGCCAGATGACGCTCATCGACGAGTGCATCACGCCCGACTCCAGCCGCTTCTGGCCTGCCGCCGGTTACCAGGAGGGCAAGGTGCAGGACAGCTTCGACAAGCAGTTCGTGCGCAACTGGCTGAAGGCCAACTGGGACTTCACGGGCGAGCCCCCGGTGCTGCCCGCCGACGTCGTCGAGGCCACCTCGAAGAAGTATTGCGAGGCCTTCACGATGCTGACCGGCACCGAGTTCGTGAGCGAGGGATCCCGTTAAATGAGCATGCGCAACCCCCAGAACGAGCGCTACACGGTTGAGCGCGACGGTCGCTCCCAGGGCGGCGTCAAGCCCCGCACCGCCTCGGCCAAGCCGGCCTCCAAGGCGGCCGCGTCGGTGCGCACCACCGACAAGCCCAAGCCCAAAAACGCCAAGCAGCGCGCAATGGCCGAGATGAACATGTCCAAGGAGGAGAAGAAGGCGGCTCGCGCCAAGGAGCGCGAGGCGGAGAACATCGCCTACACCGCCACCGACATCCTCACCAGGAAAGACGCCCGCTACAAGAAGCTGCGTCGCATCTGGTGGATTCTGCTCGTGGCGGCTGTCATCTTCACCGTGCTGTCGTGGACGACGCTCGGCGCCAACCTGCCTGTTGCCGTCAACGTGGTCACGCTCGTGCTGGCCTATGCTGCTATCATCGCGGCCCTCGTCATGGATTTCACCGTGGTGCGCAAATGCCGCAACAAGCACCGCGACAAGGTCGTGTCCATGACGCGCAAGCAGCAGGAGCGCATCATCGCCGACTCCCAGGCCGAGACCGTGGCCAAGGAGGCTGCCAAGAAGGCCCGCAAGGAGACCAAGAAGGCCGGCGGCACTTCCGAGGAGGTGGAGGCCGCCGCCAAGGCTGCCTACAACCTGGCGATGGCCGGGCGCACGCCTGCCGATGAGGCCGAGGCTGAGGAGGCCGCGGCCAAGGCCGAAGCCGAGGAGCCCAAGAAGAAGGCCAAGGAGCCCGAGGCCCCCCTCACCCCTGAGGAGGAGCGCCTCGCCGCCGCCGCCCAGGTGGCCCGCGACTTCGCGAACTCGAAGAGGTAAGACGTCTCGCGCAATCGACGCTCGCTTTTCCAGCGCCCCTGTCAGTCGTACGACTGGCGGGGGCGTCCTTGTTTGAGCCGGGTGTCTGCGCATGTCAGGCAGGCGACGGGCTATACTGAGGCGCAAGAAGAACGTTCGTTGGAGGTGCTTGACCATGGGCGTCAACATGTTCGAATATCTGCGTCTGGCCGATGACACGCAGGTTTCTTATTCGGCTGCTCGAGAGGACGGGACCGTTCTTGCCTGTATTGAGCAGCCTGTCGACATGGATTTCCATACCGCTTGGTACGTTCTTCCCGCCTGCACCTGCATCAAGTCCGAGGGCTTCACCGCCGATGAACTTGCCTGGTACGCTTCCTTCCTCAAGAACAACGCCCCCCTCATCATGGAATTCGCCTGGGAGGGCGGTCACGCCTATACCTAAGCTGTTCACCATCGGCGGTTACATCGTCTTCTTCTGGAGTGGGGAGAATGACGAGCCGGTGCATGTCCATGTTGCCCGAGGCAAAGCGTCGCCCGAAGCCACAAAGTTTTGGCTCACTTCCGATGGTGGTTGCCTCCTCGTTCCAACATCCCCGAGAAGGACCTGCGCACCATCTCGCGCATCATTGTGGTCAACCATTCTTTGATTTGCGAGCGTTGGAAAGAGTTCTTCGGGTCGGTGAAGTTTTACAAATAAGTCCAAGCCATAAGAAGTGAGAATCCAAGTGGACAACTCCTGTCTTGCATGCTATTCTACAAATGTCGTACGACAAGTGTAGAATAGCATACGCAGGGAAGGGAGGGCTTGCGTTTGGGTGGACGATAGCCCCGGAGGGGCTTACCATGCATCGTCGGTTTAGCTGCCTGGTTGTCGATTTGCCCTCTTGGAGGTTTCTATGTCCCCTTCGCTTTCAAAGACAGAGATGCATGTCATGTCGGTGGTTTGGCAGGAAGGCGGCCAGGTCAGCGCCAAGCGAATTTCTGAGGCTCTTGCGGAGAGGTTTGGGTATACGGCGGCGACAACGTACACGCTTATCTCGCGCTGCGTGAAGAAGGGCGCACTGGAACGCCGGGAGCCAGGATACGTCTGTCAAGCACTCGTTTCTCAGCGTGACATGCAGATCAGCGAGACAAACGACCTGGTGCAGAGGGTGTTCGATGGGTCGGTGGACAAGCTGTTCTCGTTTCTCGTGGGCGACAAGAAGGCATCGCAAGAGGACATTGACCGCTTGAGGTCGTTGATAGATCCCGAGGAGTAGACGGGTTTGAGAGAAAGGGGGCCAAGTTGGGCATCGCGCTTTTGAGTCCCCTGCAAATGTGCGTCCAAGGTTCAGTGCTTGTCGTTCTGTTTTTGCTGATGCGCGGGCTGTTTCTCAGAACGCTCCCGAAACGCGTCGTGTGTGCGGTGTGGCTTTTTGTTTTGGCCCGCTTTGTCGTGCCGTGGGGGCTTGGCGTTCCGGTTGAGGTGGAAAGCGTCCTGGGATGGGATTCAGGGGCTGCCGTTGTGGCTCAGGCTTCTCAGGGCATCGATTCCTCCGCTGCCGTAAGCGCCGACGTTGCGGAGGGCGCTGATGTGCGCACTGACGTTTTATCTGCTGGCTTGGCAAATGAAGAAAGACAAGACGGTTTGTCTGCTGAGATGCTCGCGGATGGCTCGGCCGGTGACGTTGGGCCGAGCGATGCCGCTGGGCCAAGTGCCCTTGACTTTGGGCTTCACACGTTGACCGTCTTGGCATACCTGTTCTCTGACGAGTTGGCTCACTTTGTCAGTCCGTGGGCCATCGGGTCGGTTGTGTTGGGGCTCTTCTTTGTTGCCGTGTATATCCACGGCATTCGCCGCTTCAGGGACGCCCGCGAAGTTACCGATGAACGCGCGACGAGGTGGCTTTCCACGCGCAGCGTCGGCAGGCGGGTTCGCCTTGTTCAGAGCGTGCGCATTGATGGGCCCATGACCTACGGAATCTTCCGTCCGGTCATTGTCATGCCGGAGGATTTCGATTGGGGCGGATGGCCTGCGGCTCGCCTCGCGTTGGAGCATGAGTATGCCCATATTTTGCGGTTTGATGCGCTTAAGAAGCTATTCTCCCTGGTCGTTGCATGTTTGTATTGGTTCGACCCGCTTGTGTGGGTCGCGCTTGCCTTCTTCAATCGTGACTTGGAGCTTGCGTGCGATGAGACGGTTGTGCGGCAGTGCAGCCCCAAACGCAAGAAGGCGTATGCGCACCTGATCCTTGATATTGCCCAGAGCCATATTGCCGAGCGTCGCGGTTTTGCGACGATGCTGGCTGCCGGCTCGTTGGAGGAAAGGATTGTGTCGATTATGGCTACGGATAAGAGGGCGAGTGGGATAAAACGTGCTTGTGCTGGTGCGGGTGCGTTACTGCTGCTTGCTGTCATGGTTGTTTCGCCTCGGTATATGGTTGCGCAGGGAGCGGAATCAGCCCCTGCGTCTGAGCCAACATCTGAAAGCGAATTGTTGAGCGATGGGAATGATGGGGCTGAAGAAGGTTCTTTGAACGCCACCGGGGAGGAAGTAGATTCGGATGCGGGAGACAAGGGCAGTCAAACTGGCAAATTGTCCCGTCTTGTGGTAAAGCAATATCACGACATGTATGC
>CAKUKJ010000095.1 GCA_934662525.1 uncultured Coriobacteriales bacterium
GCGTACTTCTCCATCTTGCTGGGCTGCACATAGGCACTCGGCATGTACACAGCAAGCACGAGGGAGTCCAGCTCCTCGTATATCTCGCGATAGTTAATCGCGTTCGGCAGCGTCGAGAGCTTGGGGCGCTTCGATATCGGCGGCAGGCGCTTCGGGAAGGGCCCGATGGCGCTCATATCGTAGTAACGTTGGATGTGCTTGCGGCTGCGCGCCACGGTCACCTGGTCGAGCACCTCGAAGAAGTCATAGTCGAGCATGTCGGTGAGGGCGTGGGTCGTTCGCTGCTCGGCGGGCAGCTTCGACCAGCGAGCGTAGACGGCCTGCGCGTTGCGGAAAACCGTCTCGATGTCGTTTTCCAAGTGCAGCTTCTCAGACCAGCCGGTAGGGTCGCCCCAGTACGCCAGTGCGAGCTGGTTGCGCAGGTCGCGGAAACGGTTGTTCACGGGCGTGGCCGACAGCATCAGCACCTTGGTCTTCACACCCTGCTTGATAACCTTCTCCATGAGCAGCTGGTAGCGGTTCATCTTGTCTTCCGACGCCGAGTCGCCGCCGTTTCGGAAGTTATGGCTCTCGTCGATGACGACAAGGCCGTATGCGCTCCAGTTCAGGCGGTCGAGCGGCAGGCCGGTCTCGGACGTACCGCGCGTGCGCGAGAGGTCGGTGTGGTAGAGCACGTCGTACTGTAGCCGGTCGCCCGCGATGGGGTTGTTCACCACGTTGGAGTTGTAAGTAATCCAGTTGTCGCGCAGCTTCTTGGGGCACAGCACGAGCACGTCCTTATTGCGGCTCTCGCAGTACTTGATCACGGCGAGCGCGGTGAACGTCTTGCCCAGACCCACGGAATCGGCCAGGATGCAGCCGTTGTAGGTCTCGAGCTTGTTGATGATGGCGAGCGCCGCGTCCTTCTGGAAGTCGTAAAGCTTGTTCCAGATGAGGCTGTCGCGGAAGCCCAGCCCCTCGTTGGGCAGCACGTCCTCGGATACGTCGTCCAGAAACTCGCTGAATATGCGGTAGAGCGCCATGTAGTAGATGAGCTCGGGTGCGTTCTCCTGGTACATGGCCGTGATGCTGTCGATGACGGCATCGGTGACGTCGTGGAGCTCGCCCGAGTCCCAGGCGGCATCGAACTGCTTGAGCAGGGCGCGCGACTGGGAGGCGTCCAAGCGCATGGTCACGTCGGGGGCGTCTGCGGAGTTGTCGCAGCCGAGCTTGCGCGTGGTGAAGCCGTCGAAGGGCATGTAGGCTACGTTGTCGTCCGTCTTATCGATATCCATGAAACCGCTCATGCGCCCCTCGCCCTCGAAGGAGCGGAAGCGCGCCTTGCGGCGAATCCAGTCGGCGCACTCGGTCGCCACGGCCTTTTGCGTGAGCTCGTTGCGCAACTTGATCTCGAAGTCGGTGCCGCAAAGGTCCTGCTCGCGGGAAAGGCGCGGAATGTAGAACTCACGCTTCTCGCGCGCGGGACGCTGCTTGGTGAACGCCTGCGACGTGAAGACGAAGCGCAGCTCGTCGATACCTTCAAGCTGGGTGGCGAGTTCCTGATAGGCATACATGGAGAAAACCGACGCGGCTATCGCCACGCGGTCGCCGGCGGCTATGTTGGCGACAAGGTCGTCCTTGACGATGCGTGCCCTGTTGTCAAAGAAGTCGGGCTGCATAAGCTCTTATGCCCCCTTTTTCGCGAGCTCTTCGATCATGCAGGTGCGCACGAAGGCCGAGAAGCTCATACCTCGCAGTGCCGCCTCCTCTTTCGCCGCGTCGCGCAGGGCATCGGGGATGCGCAGGGTCACGGATACTTGGTCGCCATCCACCAGGAAGCCGCGTATCTCGGTTTGGCTGGGGCTGGACTCTATGAGCTGCCTATAGGTCGTCGGCATCGGCACTCCCGTCGCTTGAGATGCGAAATGCAATACAAATGCGTTTGCAGCATTATATCGTGGTGATGCGTTGCGGCGCGGAGAGCACGACGACAGCCGAAGAATGGATCACGCAAAGGCAGGCGGTACATGCAACCTGTTGACGGGCATGAAGTCATCCATCCCGATTCAATCTGTGGCGTCGGGGCTCAGGAATCCCCCGCTCTCGCCGGCGCGATGTCACCGCCACATAACCTCGGGAGAGCACCAGGCAACGCGCCGCTCCCCCGCAGCCCGCCCGGCCTCCCAGCCTACCCCCTCGCGAAGAACGCCACGCCGATGGCGCCGGGGCCCACGTGGGTGCCGATGGTGGCGCCGATGCCGCTGGTGGGGATGGAGGCGAGGCTCTCGGGGCCAGCACCCGGCTCAACGCCGAACAGGCCGGGGTTGGCAGCTATGAACTCGCGCATCGCCGTGTCGTCCACGCCTGTGTGGGCCACGACATAGGGAAGCGTCAGGTCGATGCCGCCCTCCCCTTCCACAAGCCGGGCAAGCTGGGCGCGGCCGGCCTTTGCCCCGCGCGCCTTGCCAGCCTGCGCGATGGCGCCCGCCTCGACGGCAACGATGGGCTTGACGTTGAGCAGCGTGCCTGCTGCTGCGGCCACGCCCGAGATGCGTCCGCCGCGCCGCAGGTACTCGAGCGTGTCGAGCAAGGCAAACACGCGTACGTCCTGCTTGCGGGCGTTGAGCTCCTCCACGAGCTCGGCGGCAGACGCGCCCTCGGCAACCCTCCTCATCGCAAGCCGCGTGAGCACCTGCTCGCCGATGCTCACGTTCTCCGAGTCCACGACATGCACGCGCCCCCGCAAGTGCAAAGGCAGCTCGTCTCGCGCCATGAGGGCGCTTGCGCAAGTGCCCGACAGACCCGAGGAGACGGTGAGGCACACGACCTCGTCATCCTTCGCCAACGCGCGTCTGAACGCCTCCTCAAAGAACCCCGGGGCAATCTGGCTCGTCGTGGGCAGGTCCTTGCCCTCAGAGAGCTTGCGGTAGAACTCCTCGTGCGTGAGGTCCACCCCGTCGAGATACTCGCGCTCGCCGATTCGCACACGCATGGGCAGAAACGCCGCGCCTGCCGCTACCACCTCGTCGCGGGAAATGTCGCAGGTTGAGTCCACCATCAGTTTCATGCTCATGCGCAAGGCTTTCTAAGAGGGGCCGCGTTTGTTGAACCGGCCAATTACAAGTCTTCCCAGGGTACCCATGTCGGTGAGGCGGGATGCAACCCGGGCGCATTCGGCACCGCAACCACACGGAAGAGCCCCTTCCAGCCGAAATCCCAGATTGCTTCCTGATTGCGAAAAAAGTTCTTGCATTTGTCTTGCAAGTACCATATTATCTTTTCTTGCACTTGAGCACGGGCAATAGCGCAGCTTGGTAGCGCACTTGACTGGGGGTCAAGGGGTCGTGGGTTCAAATCCCGCTTGCCCGACCATGCTAACGATAAAGCCAGGAGCCGAAAGGTTCCTGGCCTTTTGTGTTTACCTGCGCCGCTTGCCAGACAATCTTCTTATACTTACCTATATTCGTTAGTCTTTATAAGTCTTCTTAGTTTTGTTATATTTCTTTTATAATGGGGACACGTGGCACCGGAAAAACGACTCTCGTCGAGCATCTTTCTCAATGCGCACAGGCAAAGGGATGGGACACGTTCGATGTCACTGCAGACAATGCCTTGAACTCTCTCTTTAGATTGCTTGTGCACACTGACACGCACACCACGACGGTCTCTCCACAAGTTAGCGTCAACGTCCTCGGCTCCGGAGCAAGCCTCGGAGGCTCGGGAACGACGAAAACCGCCCACTACACCGTCGATGACCTTGAGACACTCTTGCTCGCAGCATGCGAAAAAGCCGCCAAGGGATTGTTCATCTCCATCGACGAGATTCAGAAGGTTCCACTCGACGATGTTTCACGCATTTGCGGGGCATTCCAAATGGCTTCACGCAAGGGGCACGATGTCGCGCTCGTTGCAGCTGGACTCCCGCGGGCATATGACAACGTCATTCACCATGATGGCTGCACCTTCATGCGGCGCTGCGTCCATGAGGAGCTCGGGCTGTTTACTCGCAGCGAGGTCGAGGGTGCCTTTGAAAACGCATTTTGCGGCATCAAAGGGCTCACGGTTGCCCCCGACGCTCTCACCAAGCTCGTCACGCTCAGCAGCGGTCACCCCTATATGACACAGCTCCTCGGCTATTATGCAGTGGAGTATGCGAACCAGCATGCCCAGCGCAACGCGTTCATGCTCGATCCGCACGATGTCGAGGAGTTCTTTCCCGTTGTTCTCTCAGCATATGAGAGGCGTTCCCTTCAACCGCTTGTCGACACCATGAGTCCAGGAGAGATCAACTATCTGCGGGCTATGGCGGAAAGCATGGATGCATCGCATGTAGCAAAAACCGCAGACGTCGCCAAGGCCTTGGGCAAAGAGCCCCGTCAGGTCGCCCCATATCGCCAATCCCTCCTAAACGACGGCATCATCCTGGCCGTCAAACGTGGCTTCATCCGCTTTAACGTCCCCTATCTGCGCAGCTACATCCAAAAGCCCCCGGACAAAGACGAGAACGTGAGGCTTGTCGAAGAATGGGACGTGTGAACCGAGGGCCATCGACAATGCTCAACCACCTCATGGAGCAGGAGCCAGCAAGGGCCTCGCGCGCTTGTATGTTAGCCTCGGTCCTCCGAGTCACCGGCGAGTCGCGTCGGAACCCCTCGTGACGTATGCCTTCGGTGAGGTGTACAGGAGCCTCGTTCAGATGCGCCGTCGAAACGGACTGCATCCCCTGCATGGCGCAGGACACCCACCCCGTGAGCGAACAGGCTTGGGCGTTCCCCGTCTGGGCGGTATAAAGGAGGGCGGCATCCCAGTCTCAGATGTCCCAGCTATCGGTGCAAGAAGAAGTCGATCGCGTTCACTATCTCGATGCCGTCGATATCCGAAGGGTAGGCGCCGTCGAGCACGACAACGATTTTCCTGTATTCGTCGCCAATCCTGCGCAGGGCAGACAGCTCGCGTTGCAACGTATCCTCATCGCGCATATCTTCGGTCACCTGCACATATATGCGCTGCTTTGGCTTTGTTGCCACAAAATCGACCTCGCCTGCGCGTAGATGTCCTACCATCACGTCGTAATCGTCATATATCAGTTGGTTGTACACGAGATTCTCAAGAATATGCCCTTGGTCACTCCCGCGATAAGAATCTAGATAGCTCCTCAGCCCCGAATCGACGATATAGTATTTGCCGCCGGTTTTGAGCAGCTCACGTCCCTTGATGTCAAACCGAGACACATGGGAAAACAGGTAGGCCTCCACCAAAGTCGAAATGTAGAAATCGGCGGTCGCACGGTTGGTGGTCGCCCCTTCGGCTTGCAGCGTGACGGCGATTTTGTTGACCGAGGTCTCGTTGCCAACATTGTCGGCAAGAAAAGCGCAGATCTTCTCGAGCACCCCCCGGTCGCTTACGCCACGCAACGATTTGCGACGCGCACGCATCATGATGTCACGCACGATAACCGTCTGGTAGATGGCGTACATATAGTCCCTATGCGTTTTGATGTCGGGCTCGAGCAGGGCAAGATAGGGAAACCCGCCATACGTCAAGTATTGGTCAAAGAGACTGCGCAACGTGGCAAAAGACCCGTCCGCAAACAGGGCAACATCGCCATTGTTGCCTCCTGCCGTGCTCCAAGAGGCCCCACGAAACTCGAGATATTCCGAAAAGACAAGCGGACGTAAGGCAATTTCGACGTAGCGTCCCGATATCAACGTCGTAAGCTCGCTCGAAAGAAGAAAAGCGTTCGAACCCGTCACATAGATGTCGCAGTCGATATCGACCCGTAACGAGTTGATTGCCTTCTCCCACCCGACAACGTTCTGAATCTCATCGAAAAACAGGTAAGTTTTTCCCGAAGCCGTAACACGTTCCCGCACGCGCTTATAGAGGTCGCGGTAATCCTCGATGTCGGCAAACTCCAGGGACTCCATCTTGAATGTGACAAGCCTTGATTCGGGGATGCCCCGAGCCGCTAGATGCCGTTTCATCATCTCGAGCAAGGTGGACTTGCCGCAACGTCGCACCCCGGTAATCACCTTTATGAGGTCGGTGTCCTGAAACGCCATGAGCTTATCAAGGTACTTTTGCCTGACAATCACTGTCTCTCCCCTGCTCGACTTGAGAGAAGCATAGTCAAAACTTGTCAGTTACGCAAGTTTTGACTATGCGATAGACGAAACTTGCAAGCGGTGCAGGTTTTGACTATTGACATGCAGACAGGCGGTATTTTCCCGCAGAACCGCAGGCACCCAACTTGTGTTTGCGGAATACGCAAGGAGGCCCGCATCACCAGGTCGATTGGGGTGTCCGAAATAACGATGCACTTCGCCCTGCCCAGCTGCAAAGACACCTGCCCCGCAAGCAAGAGGGCCCGGTCGTTTCCTGTCTGGGCGGTGTAGGGCAGCCCTCTCGCCTTCCTTCTTCAAACATCTTCCTGCGGCGCATGAGGTAATCCCCGAACCCGGGCAGGGCAAATTTGAACACGCCGGTCTCCGGCTCCTCGATGACACCGACCTCAAGCAGGAGCCTCTTATAGGTCGAGACGTAGCTTGACCCTTTGCCAAGCCGTTCGGCCAAATCAGCCCGCAGCGTAAAGGCTCCGTTCGCATTCATCGCGGCAAGAAACGCCTTGTCCCCTTCAGAAAGCTCGGCATACGTAGCATCGAACACGCGCGCCTCAAGCTCCTCCTGGGCAATCTCCGCGTCTTGGCGCACATGCTCGGCGGTGATGACGGCACCCTGACGAGAGGCGTTCCATGCTCGATACCCCACAAGCTGGAACATGAACGGGAATCCGCCAATGGCACGGACAGCCCCATCAAGCGCCTCGTCTTCGATGGTCTTCCCTCCGTCCTCAACAGTAAGCCGGAACGCCTCCTTCACCTCGTAAGGAGGAATCGACCCCAAGTCATGGCGCGCGGCGCGACGCAGGAAAGAGGTCGACTTGCCCGACAACAGCGTGTTGACACGATACGGCAGCCCTGCCATCAATGGCGCAACCTTGCGGTTCTCACGAACAAAGTACTGGTAAACCGTAACAAGCTGAGTCATCTCGTCGAATGTTGGGTCGAGCTCGTCCACCGTGATGACCACACCCGTCCCAACCGTCGCAAGGCTATCGAGCAGGGAGTTCATTTGAGTGCGCCAGTTTCCCACGGGCTCAGGCACATGCTCCCAGGAAATGGACCCCCAAAGGGGCAATCTCAACGCCATGCAGCTTCCGCCGGGGCTCTGCGGGAAGAAGATGGCCGGCGGCATCCTTAAGGCGCTGGAGGATATCATCGAGCATCCCTTGGGCGGCAGTAGCGCTCGCCACGACCCATCCGGCCTGCTCGGCGCGATATCCCAAATACGTGAGAAGAGCCGTTTTGCCTGTTCCGCGGGCCCCGGTAAAAATAGAGCAGAGATTGGGGTCGGCACCGTTCCCCTCGAAGGCGGCAATCATGTCGTCGACGATACGCTCGCGGCCCGCCATGTACGCGGGCACCTTCCCGAAAATTGGGGTAAAGGGATTGTCCTGTTTATAAGCCGTGGCAACCGCCATACCTGTCGTCTCTCTTTCGCGATTGGCCGCACCCATGGTATATGGACATCGCATCAAACGTAAGAGTTGCTTTTATTTCTTTGCTTCTCTTTGATTTTTTTCCTACCGTTGACTTATTTTTAGGCA
>CAKUKJ010000096.1 GCA_934662525.1 uncultured Coriobacteriales bacterium
TGGCTCCCCGAGCAGGGCTCGAACCTGCAACACCTCGGTTAACAGCCGAGTGCTCTACCATTGAGCTATCGGGGAATAAGTTGTCAGCGCCTTGCTGATTGAAGGCTGGGATATAATGCTCCTTTTCTCGTTCCTTGGCAACCAAGATTTTGAATTGTGAAGGAATCTTCGCATTTTGACCGATTCCGCTATCTTCGTCTGGTTGCATCGCCTCGCGCATATCCGCCATGGCACCTGATATGCTGTTACCCTATGCGTTTTGTCCACCTTCGAGGGAGAACCATGATTAAAGAGATTGTCAAAGACCAGGAGTTCCTCGCTCAGGCTACCGAGCCTGCCACGATCGACGACGTGCAGGTGGCCCAGGACCTGGTCGACACGATGGAGCACCTGTCCGAGAGCTGCGCCTGCCTGGCCGCCAACCAGATTGGCTATACCAAGGCCATCATCGCCTTCTCCGATGACAACAACAAGGTGCACGTCATGTACAACCCCAAGCTGATCCAGTTCATGGGGCCCTACGAGGCCAAGGAGGGGTGCCTGTCGCTCGACGAGGAGAGCACCTCCACGCGCTACCAGCTCATTCGCGTGGCCTACCAGGAAGTCAAGGACGGCAAGGTGCTCTCCCGCGTGAAGAAGTACTCGGGCTTCACCGCACAGGCCATCCAGCACGCCATCGACCACACCAAGGGCATGTTGGTCTAAGGCGTATTGACGCAGAATCGCAAGTCGTTTGACAAAAGGGGACGTCGGGACATGACCTGGCGTCCCCTTTTGGCTTGCCTACCATGCAAAAGCACCCGGAAGACCGGTCGAACGCCTACATGCTCGACGTGCGGTCTGTCGTGAGGTGCTCACCGCAATGGGCGATGACGATCTTCCTCTTGGTGTAGTCGACGAAGAAATGCACGCGCAGGCTCTCGCCGCGTCGGGTGCCGCGTCCCTTGATGTGCATGGTGGCGTCGCGCACCTCGCCCTCGTACTCCACCATGCGCTCGGCTTTCTGCTCGGGGTTGCGGTTTGCGCCCTTGGAGTCGCGCAACGCCAGCTCGTAGCCCGTGCGGTCGCGGAAGGCGTTGGCAAGGCCGCGCTCACGCTCCTCAAACAGCAGGCTGTGCAGCGTAACCGCCACCGAGCGCAAAACGGCCCACACCTCGCCGGGGTCGCCCTTCACGAACTCCGAGGCGCTCTTGCGGGCACGGTCGAGCACGAGCAGGCGGTCGGGGAATGCCCGCTCGGCAAGCGCCAACGCCTCGTAGGGCGTCTCGGGCAGCTCCATCGTCTCCACGAGGCGGGCGCGCACCTGGAGGCTCTGGGCGCGCTCGCGCAGCTCGCCGGCCTCGTCTTCAAGCTGGCGCGTGCGGAAGGCGGCCGCCGCGTCGCGGGCGTCGAGCTCGGCGCGGAGCCGGTCCACCTCCTCTTGGAGAAGCTCGAGCTCGAGGGCGCCTTCTTCTGCATCGTCCGTCGCCGCCTCGGGCGTGCCTGTCCCTTCAGCGCCGTCGGCGGCGTGCGCATCGAGCGGGGAGCCCGAAGCGGCCTGCTGCCCAGCGGGGCCGTCGGGTGCGGGTTCCTGGCCGCGGGGGCGCGTCTCGGCGTCTTCGCCCGAGGGGGCATCGGCGGACTCCCCTCCAGCAGCCTGCGCCTCAGGTTCCGCGCCATGCTCCTGCCCGGGTTGCGCTGCGGCGTCAGGCCCGCCGGCGCAAGGATCCCCCTCGCCTTTCTCCCCCACGTGCACGCCTTCGACCACCTGTTGGCTTTCAGGCTTGCTCGGGCGCACCTTCACGGTCTCCCCACGTCCCCAGCTCTGCCGCACAAGCTCGACGCGGTCGGAGCACAGGGCCGCGAGCAGGCGCCATGTCACGGCGAAGAGCTCGGGCTCGGAATCGAGCGCGGAGAAGAACTCCTCGGAGGGCGCTGTGGAGAGGCCGCCCAGGCATGCCGAGCGTTCCTCCTCGAGCACGCGGTTGGTGGCGCGGGCTGCGTCGCCGAACGTCTCGCCCGAAAGCACCAGCCGGGCCTCATAGGCAAACGTGAAGCCGAGGTTCTGGCTCACGCCCACGAACATGAGGGCCACGTGCTCGCTCACGGCGTTGTAGGAGGGATAGACGAAGACCTCGTCCACCGCGATGTTGTAAAGCACGACGTTGAGCTTGCGCACGTCGAGGGCCACGCATCCCGGGAAGAAGTCGAAGAGCCCGGCCAGCGGCACCGATTGGATGAACCCTGGCTCGGAGTCGAAGGCCACGGCCGTGGCCCCCTCGGAGAACTCGACGCAGGCGCTGTTGTGCTCCCAGGAGCGCATGAGCTCGGGATAGACGAACGGCGACAGGTCGTCGAACTCCTTGCCCTGCTCGTCGAAGTCGCGCACGGCCATCTCGTGCTGGAAGGTCAGGACGGGCGTGAGGACGAGGCTGCCGAAGTCGGCGCCCGTGCAGTCGATCCCGCCCTGGCGGGCTATCTCGTTTATCGCTTGGATGCCCTCGTCGCTCCACCAGGCCCCCATGCTCACCTTGAGCTGGCGGGCCAGGCGGTCGCCGAACGTCTTGCCTTTCTTCTTCGCCACGCGCAACGCCCCTTAGCAGTCTACCTTGAAGCTGCACGAGCACAGGCCGCCGTGGTCGAGCGCGATGACGCCCTCCTGGCCCAGGCGGCAGTACAGGCCCGCGACACGTCCGTTGTACTGGTAGAAGCCCTGCATGGACTGCCAGCTCTCCACCCGGCAGGGGTCGGCGTCGGGTGCCGCCGCATCAAACTCGGGCCGCACGATGCTGACGCGGGCCGGCTGATAGAACTCCTGGGCGATATAGCCGCCGTCGAGGTTGGCGCGCACGGTGCGCTCCCAAGCCAGCTGGTCGAAGTCGACGCCGGGATAGACGCCATGGGCGCCGTAGTCGTCCTCGGGCTTCACGATCCAGGCGTCCTTGTGGGCAAGCACGTCGTCGAGGTCGAGCGCGGGGTTGTCGGTGCGCAGGCGGTAGGTGCGCGGCACCGTGCGGTCGATGAACGCGCACTCCTCGGGCGTGAGGAACGCGCGCGTGCGCTCGTCGAAGAGCGCCACGTTGACCATCTTGGAGTGCGCGACCGTGGTACGGAAGTGGCCGATGAGGCACACCTTGCCCGCGGCGACGGCGTCGATGAGGGCCGTGCACTCGCCGGGGTGCTGGAGGATCTCGCTCGTGACCGAGCGGCGGTAGATGGCATGGATCTGCGTGCCGTCGGAGGGGTCGATGAGACGCTCCCCGTCGAACTCGAAGGCGCGTACGTCCACGAAGCGCGCGGGGATGCCGGCGCGCTTGAACGCCGCGATGAAGCGGTTGAAGTCGCTGAACACGCCCGACTCGGCGAAGTCGGTGACGCAGACGTTGGGCACCTCGGCGGCGGCAAGGCGGTCGGAGCGGTATACCTGCATGAACGCCTCTACCCAGCTGTCGAACAGCTCGAACTTCTCCACGCGGCGGCCCTGCGCGAAGCGTTTGAACGCCGGGGTCTGCTCCAGGGCGCTCGCGAGCACGAGGTCGCGCGACATGGCGCCCGAGCCGTCGGTGTTGAACTCGCAGAACTTGAACGATAGGTCGTCCTCGCTCAGGAACAGGTCGAAACGGCCCATGGGCAGCATCTCGTCGTAGCCGCAGGGCAGAAGGATGAGGCGCTCGACCTCCTTGGGGAAGCAGAAGAGGTCGCGATAGCCGGGGTCCTCGACGTAGCGGCGGATGACCTTCGAGAGAATCGTGTGAATCTGGGTGCAGGTGTCCTGGAGGAAGGCGAGGTCGGCCGCGTTGAAGAGGTAGGGCACGTAGGGGAAGCGCGCCGGCTCGCCGTGCACCCAGATGTCGGAGTCGCGCACGTAGTCGAGCGCGGCCCGGCGGCCCGGCAGGTCGCCGTCGAGGTCGCGGATGGCTTGGATGTACGCGGCGCGCTCTTCCTTCATGATGTTTGGCCTTTCCCTTAGGCTCACGGGCGGACGCTGCGTGCGCGCCCTATACGAAAACGCCGCCCATCGTACACGGCGAGGGCGGCGAAAAGGCGGTGCCCGGGCAGAGGCGTTTCAGCGTCTAGGCCTGGCACCGAAGCTCTGTTTGTTTAGTCCAGCTCGATCTTCTTGACGTCCTTGCGGTGCGTGGGACGATAGATGGAGAACTTGCTGCCGATGACCTGCACGGGCTCCGCGCCGGTACGTGCGCACAGGTCGTCGCAAGCCTCGCGTGCGGTGAGGTCGGAGTTGTCGAGCACGGAGCACTTGATAAGCTCGCGCGCCTCGAGCGCCTCGTTCGCCTGGGCCACAAGACCCTCGTTGATGTTGCTCTTGCCCACGATGAGCACGGGCTCCATGTTGTGTACCATGCTGCGCAGCTGCTTGCGCTGCTTGGAAGTAAGTGCCATGAACGTTCTCCTAAAAGGATGCTAATCAAAAATCCATGCAGGCCGGCAGCGGACGCAGACAAGCCGGACTGCAAACCTGGAAATTATTGCAAACTTTTGGCGGGCGCGGGCGCGACATTGTCCCCACGCATAAATACGCTACCCTTTTTGCGCATGAAATGCATCGATAGGGCATGGGATATGGGAGGAACACCATGGCAGACTTTACCGCGACGGCGCAGCAGCATGCAAAGCTCGATGCCCTGCGCCAGATTCTCAAAGGCCTGGACGCCGTGGCAGTGAGCTTCTCGGGAGGTGTGGACTCGACGCTGCTGCTGGCGGTGGCCCACGAGCAGCTGGGCGGCCGGGTCATCGCCGTCACCGAGACGAATGCCCTCTACCCCGAGCGCGAGACGCGCGAGGCCGTGGAGTTTTGCCAGGCGCGCGGCATCGAGCAGGTGCTCATCGAGCATGACGCCGAGAGCGTGGAGGGCTTCGCCCACAATCCCAAGAACCGCTGCTACCTGTGCAAGCGCGACCTCTTCGGCCACCTCAAGGAGACCGCCGACGCCAAGGCGGTCGAGCTCGGCATTATCGCCCCAGGCGACCACATCGCATGCGCCGAGGGGTCGAACGTGACCGACCAGTCCGACTACCGTCCCGGCGCCGGCGCCGTGAAGGAGGCCGGCGTGCTGAGCCCCCTGCTCATGGCCGGCCTCACCAAGCAGGATATCCGCGACATCTCGCGCGAGCTGGGCCTGCCCACCTGGGACAAGCCGTCGTTCGCCTGCCTGGCCAGCCGTTTCGTGTACGGCGAGCTCATCTCCAACCCCCTGCTTGAGCGCGTGGACAAGGCCGAGCAGCTTATGATCGACGCCGGCTTTCGCCAAGTGCGCGTGCGCATGCACGACAAGGGCGACATGGCGCGCGTCGAGGTCGCGGCCGACAAGGTGGCAGACGCGTTTGCCTTCTTGCGGGCGGGCGGTGCCGAAAGGCTGCATGAGCTGGGCTTTAAGCATGTGAGCCTCGACATGGACGGCTACCGCACGGGCTCCATGAACGAGTAGCGCCGGGCGGCCGATCGCTTCTGACCGTCATCGATTCCTTCGATAGCCAGGGGGCAAGAACGTGTAGGGCGCACCGAGGACAAAAGCCGCTAGTATACGTTCTCACCTTACGGCAGACAACCCCTCGCCGCCGACTTTGCTGCAAGCGGCGCGGGCAAGGACGACGAACGCGGAGGATGGGCCCCATGGCGAAGAAGAACCTGCCCTACGACCAGAAGTACTACGACCCCGAGATCGAGTGCATGCCGCGCCCCGAGCTTGAGAAGCTCCAGCTCTCCCGCCTGCAGGAGATGGTGCGCTGGGCCTACGACCACGCCCCCTACTACAAGCGCGCCTGGGACGAGGCCGGCGTGGCGCCCGAGGACGTCAAGACCCTGAAGGACATCGAGCGCTTCCCCTTCATCGACAAGAAGACCGAGCGCGAGACGCAGGGTGTGGGCTCCTTCTTCGGCGAGCTGTGCGCCGTGCCCGAGGAAGACGTCGTGTTCATGGCCACGAGCTCGGGCTCGACGGGCGTGCCCACGATGAGTCCCTTCACCCAGGAGGACTTCGACCTGTGGCAGGACACCGAGGCGCGCCTCTTCTGGCAGGCCGGCATGCGCCCCACCGACCGCTACGTCCATGGCCTGAACTTCGCCCTCTACGTGGGCGGACCCGACGTCATCGGCGCGCAGAACCTGGGCGCCACGGCCATCTGGGTGGGCGCCGTGCCCTCCGACCGCCTGCTGTTCGTGCTGCAGCACTACAAGCCCACCATCATCTGGACGAGCCCGTCGTACGCCTGGCAGCTGGGCAACAAGGCCATCGAGAAGGGCCTCGACCCTAAGCGCGACTTCAACATCCACACCATCATCGTGGCAGGCGAGCCGGGCGGCTCCATCGCCACCACCCGCAAGGCCATCGAGGACCTCTGGGGCGCCAAGCTCGTTGACTTCTTCGGCCTGTCGGACATCTACGGCGCCTGCGCGGCCATGTGCGAGGCCAAGGACGGCCTGCACATCGTGGAGGACCAGATCCTCGTGGAGACCGTCGACCCTGTTACGGGCGAGGTCCTCAAGCCCGGCGAGCGCGGCGAGCTCGTGTACACCACGCTCTCCAAGAAGGCCCGCCCGATGATCCGCTTCCGCTCCGGCGACATCGGCTACGTCTCCACCGACACGTGCTCCTGCGGTCGCACGCTGGCGCGCATCCACATCCAGGGACGCAAGGACGAGATGTTCATCGTGGGCGCCGTCAACGTGTTCCCCACCGATGTGGAGTACGTGGTGCGCGCCGAGAAGGGCCTGACGGGCGAGTACCGCATCCGCGTGTACACCGAGAACTTCACCACCCGCTACGAGGTGAGCGTGGAGCGCTCCTCCGACGCCGAGGACTCCTACGACGAGATCGCCCGCCGCGTGGAGAACGCCCTCAAGACCCATACGGGTGTGCGCCCCGCAAAGGTGCTCGTCTTCGACGAGGGCAAGCTCAACGTGTCCAGCGAGCACAAGGCATCCCGCTTCATCGACGAGCGCACGAAGTAAGGAGAACCCACCATGGCAAAGAAGTTCGCCGTTTCCGGCCAGCACTACCTGTTCGACGTGCAGGCGTTCGCCCACACCATCCTTGCGGTGGGCGGCGACGAGTACGAGTACGCCCTGCGCGACCGCACCACGCGCGGCGTCATTGCCGACGTCGTGGAGGGGAAGAGCGACGTGGGCGTGCTCATGCGCAACACCAAGACTGCCGCCGACATCGACCGCGAGATCGAGGCGGCCGGGCTTGAGTTCCACGAGCTCGCGACCTCCTCTCCGCGCGTGGCGCTGCCTGCCAGCCACCCGCTCTCCAACTCGGCGAGCCTCACGCCCGACCAGCTCGCCGACTGGCCCTACGTCTACTTCGAGCAGGAGGACGGCGCGCCCGACTACCTGGCCGAGGAGGCCCTGGGCGACCTGCCCCATGCCCGCGCCATCGCGCTGACCGACCGCGCCTCGCTTTCCGAGCTGGCCGTGGCGCTCAACGCCTACACGTTCACGAGCGGCATCCTCGTGGGCATCACCGACGGCGGCTCGCTCACCACCATACCGCTGGAAAGCGACGTGAGGCTGTCGCTGGGCTATATCGCGCGCAAGGGCGAGGCGCTCTCCCCCATCGCCGCGCGCTTCGTGGAGAAGCTCTCGCGCAACCTGGGAC
>CAKUKJ010000097.1 GCA_934662525.1 uncultured Coriobacteriales bacterium
TTGTTCTCCATACCGTTGACGAAGATCTCGGGCGGCTCGGTTCCGCCCAGGTAGCTGAGATTGGCTGCGGCCTGCAGGTACTTTTCGGTTTTTGCCTGTTTGGCAGCCTCGTTCAGGGCCTTGGCCTCGTCACACCAGTCGTCCTGAGTGATGGGGTTGCCCAGCGCGGAGCGTGCGGCCATGAGGCCGCCGATGCCGGACATGGCTGCACCGCAGGCGAGGCTCGGGTTGCCATAGATTCCGCCATAGTCGCCCTCGCCACAGATGCCGCCCGCGGTGAAGAAGCCAGCGTACAGGCCGGGGATGACCTCGAGCTGGGGCGTGAGGACCTGTAGTCCGCCGTTTACACGCAGACCCGTCATGACTTTGGCAATCTGCGCGCTACAGGGGATGCAATAGAACGGGGGCGTCTGTACGGCAATGAGCCAATCTGGCATGTATTGGGGCGTAAAGGCCGAGTCGTCGCCGGAGGCGACTATCCTGTTCCACTCGTCGACACGGGCAACAAGCCTGTCGGAATCGAGACCAGCTTTCTCGGCCAGTTCCTCGAGCGTGTCGGCCTTGAGAACTGCGCCGCGCTCTACAGCTAGATTGAATTCACCCACCCAGTCGTGTGTGACATAGGCTTCGTTGTAGCCATCGCCGGGATGGGACGGGATGCGGCCATGGTCGAGGGCCCAGGCGGCACTAGCCGAGCGGAAATTCCAGATGTTCTTCTCGAAGCCACCGTCGAAGATACAGTAGCAGCGGTTGCCGCGAGAGGCCATCCATGCTGCGCAGTTGGACAGGTCGCCCATGCTCTCTGTGGGGACGTCGAATCCCGGCTGTATTTCCTGGCCGGGTAGAACCGCGGGGCCGGAGCCCAGGTAATACGGCAAGCGGTTGCAATCTTTGTCCACGAGCATCCACGGGTTCTTGGCGATCTGACGCTCGCCGCTCCAGAAATAGTGCCAGTAATTGCCGTCGCCACCTCCCCAGTACTCGTCCGTGGCGCCGTCCCAGCCGCTCCAGGAGTTGTAGCCGCTGACGTCGGCGCCCACACCCAGGCCCATGCGGAAGCACTCGCCCGTGGCCCAGGGCATGGGACCGCCGGTGGACGCCTGGACGTAGGCACTCGGACAGTACTGCTCGAGCAGGTCGAGGTTCATGCCGAAGCACCCGGCCGTCAGGATGACGCCGCGCTCGGCCTTGAGGAACACGACGGAGCCGTCGTCGCGGTTCTGGGCCTTGACGCCTGCGACGTGGCCTCCGTCCACGACCAGGGCAAGCACCTCGCACTTGAGGCGGATATCGGCGCCCGCCTCGATGGCGTTCTCGGTCAGTAGGTTCGTGGCATAGCGGTTGCCCTCAATCGAATGAACGGTGCCGGCAATCACGTCCGGACGGGCATATGTGGCGCTGCACAGATCCCACTCGGCACCTTGCTCGTCGAGCATCCAATCGAACCACACGGGGCTCGCTGTTACGGCTGCGCGCAGCAATTCGAGGTCGATGCTATTGTGATAAGCGTTGTTGAGCTTGTTGACGATAGCGTTGAAATCGAACGTGTCAGATGCGTAGAAATAACCGTTGGCAATCTGGCGCTTGGTTCCGCCGACAATGCTGTCGTTGAACGCCGAGTGGGCCGAGGCGCCGCCCGTTTCGGGGTTTTTCTCGCACAGGATGGCCGTGAAGCCGTTCTGTGCCGCGTAGCAGGCGGCGGTCAAGCCGCCGTAGCCAGCGCCGACGATGACGAGGTCGGCCTCGGCGTCCCAGGTGTCAGGCGCCTCGACTGGGGCGATGGGCTGGGCGTCGGGGCCCACGTAGCCGCTGGTCATGAACGTGGGATGGCCGGCGTGGGGTTCGGGGCGCCTGCGACCGCCCGAGAAGGTGGCGACTCCTCCGAGTTCGCCGTCGGCGACGCGTGCCGGACCGAAGTTGGTTGCGACCGAGGTGTCCTGCGCGCCGCCGCGTGGGGCGACTGAGGCCGCCGTGTCCACGGTGCCTGCGACCGTCTCGTCTGCGTGCGCGTTCGAGACGGTCGGTGAGGCGACGCTCGCAGCGGCAAGGCCTGCCGCTGCGGTCGCGGCCCCTGCAACGAAAGAGCGCCTGCTCACACCATGTACCTGCGTGTCTTGTGCATACGTGCCCATAGTTCCCCCTTTGTGCTCCATATGTCCTGTGGCCGTTCGGCCGCTATTGATGATGGGCGCATGCCATGGCACGCGCCAGGTGACAGCGGCCCGCCAGTGCCCGCTGGGGCAACAGCGGGACGTCATGGTTTCATGCGCGAGACACAAACGGCATTTTGTCCGAGGCGGGATGGTTGTGACAAAAAGCGTCATCGAGAATGCGCGATGTGCGGGGCGCGACGGCGGGACGGAATGTCCATGGACGGAAGGCGTGCTTCTGTTTGTACCCTGACCTGGTGGCACAGTCCGACTTGGCGTGTCGCGCCTGCGGCGCCGGCGTCGCCCCTGTCGCAGGATGGCACAGCACGCTGTCCCTTGTGGCTAGCTCGGCGAGGTTTCGCCCACTAGTCTTGTGCGTCGAGGAAACGGCTGCCACATGGGTCTACCCGGGAGATCGTGCTGTGCGGTGCCGTTTTCCGCAAGGCGGCCACAGCGCAAGGGCGCTTGGCTGCAGCGACAGGGGGATATACCACGAAGGAAAGGTTCATGTCATGGCTTACGAGTCCGAGCACGTCATGTCCCGCAGCACGTTTCTGAAGGCCGCCGGTGCCGTCGGCGCAGCCGTTGCCGCCTCAGGCGCCCTTACCCAGGCGGCCCTCGCCGACGAGGCCCCTGCGGTCGCCGGCGTCGAGGGCACGCGTGCTGTCGCAGACGATGAGGTGGCGTCCGCCATCGATCCGACTTTTGACACGCTGGCCCCGGCAGGCGTCGGTCATAACTTCGCTGCTTTCGACGCCACGGACGGCGAGGTGGGCGGCGTGGCCACGTTCTCTGGCGGTCGCCAGCGCCCGGCTCCTCATACCGGTCACCCCTCGCCCATGATCACGGGCCACGTGGGCCCCAACGCCACGCCCATCGCACCCGTCGAGGCGCCTGCGGCGTGGGATTACGACGTGGACATCGCGGTCGTGGGCGGCGGTTACGGCGGCACGACGGCGGCCGCGTATGCCGCGCAGAACGGATTCAGCTGCGTGCTTGTGGAGAAGAACACTGAGACGGGCGGCGCATCGGCTCACTCGGCATTCAATGTCAGCATCATCGGCGGTTCGAAACTTCAAATCCAGAACGGTTATTTTTGGCCCAATGACACTTGGGATGCCTGGACGGTCGTTAACGAGCTCAACAACCTCTATGACAACAGCGTGAACCTTGACCTGCTGCGTTCGACCGTCACTGCGAGCCCGGTGTGGTTCGACTGGATGATGGAGGACGAGAAAGCCGACTGGGTTAACATCGGCTCCCGCTATGGCATCAAGGACGTGCTTGAAGGCAACACGACGGCCGTTCTCGGCAACAAATACGCCACCGACTTGCTTACGAACAACGCTATCGACGCAGGTGCCACGGTGCTTGTGAACACGCAGGCCGTCGCTCTCGTCGTAGACGGCGGGCGCGTCGTGGGCCTCAAGTGTCGCGACCTCAAGGAGCACAAGGACCTTTACATCAAGGGCGAGAAGGGCGTCATCCTGACGGCAGGCCACTTCGGCATGAACCTCGACCTGCTCGAGCAGTACGTGCCCAGCGCCTACATGCAGTGCGCCGTTGGCGGCCCCATGCCCTGGGCCACGGGCGAGTGCTTCCGCATGGGCCTGGGCGTGGGCGCCGACGTCTCCGGCTACAACTCCTGGTCGGGCTGGGACGGCGCGGCCGACGAGTACTGGGGAAGCGGCAGCGGCAACTACTGGAACTACTTCTGGAGCGGCGAGCGCCAGCTGGCCAAGAACCCCTGGTTGCTCCTCGATGTCAACTGCGAGCGCCTGCCCTATTTTGTTTCGTCTGGCAACGCCGCCCAGCGCGGCAGCGAGTTCCAGCCCGGTTTCTGGACGCGCTGCCAGGGCATGGGCGACAATGCCGACTGCACGGCATGGAACGCTTCTCTGGGCAACCGCAACTACTGCATCTTCGATGACGACTACCAGACGAACGTCTGGAAGTTCCGCTCCGCCCATACCTCCGTCGACAAGGGCCGTATCCCGGTGACGACCGAAGCCGGTCTGAAGAGCGAGCAGTACGTTACCTGCGACTGGGTGGGCGAGTTCAACGCCGCCATCGAGCGCGGGGCCGCCTTCAAGGCCGACACGCTCGAGGAGTTGGCCGCGCTCGTGGGTTTCGACCCTGACAAGCTCGTGGCTGCCGTGGAGAGTTGGAACGAGGTCGTGGCCTCCGGCGACGACTCCGACTTCACCCCGCAGTACATGCCCGACTGGCTTGTGCCCGTCCAGAAGCCGCCGTTCTACTGCATTCCCAACTCCACGCAGGTTGCCAAGATTATGACCGGTCTGCGCGTCAACGGCCGCATGGAGGTTCTGAACCCGCACGGAGATGCCATCCCCGGCCTGTACGCCGGCTTCTTCACGGCAGGCGGCATCTGCGGAGAGAGCGATTACGGCGGAGTCTTCGGCAATCCCACGCTCGCCTGCGGCGCGGCCATCTCCGGCATCGGCGGCCTCATGGCGGTGCGCTCGGCGCTGGGCAACCCCATCACCGAGGATGACTGGTGCGACGAGGCCAAGGCCCTGAACGAAGCCGCCAAGCAGGAGCGCAGCGAGGCCTACCTGGCCAGCGCGGCTGACGGAAGCTACATGAAGGACAAGACTGTGCCGCAGATGGTGCTTGACAGCGAGCAGGCTGGTTCGCAGCGCATGTACGACATTGACACCACCGACCCTGCAGGTCCTTACAACGACGGCACCTATACGGGCACCGGCATTGGCGTCGGCGGTGCCATCAACGTGACTATTGAGATTTCAGGCGGCCATATCTCCGTTACCGATATCTCGCCTAACAACGAGACGAGGGGCATCGGCGGGTTCGAGGCCATCGAGGACGGCACTTATGCCAAGCTGGTAGAAGAGGCCCAGGGCTCGGGCTTTGATGCCATTTCCGGAGCGACCCGTACCTCGGAGGCAATTCAGGCCGCTGTGCGTGACGCTCTTGGGCAGGCGGCCGCGTAGGTTAAGGCCTGGGAACGGGCAGGTCTAACAACAGGCAGTGCGGCCCGCTTGATGCGCTTGTCGTATTGGGCGGGCCGCGTTTTTAAAAAGCAACGGGTGTCGCACCTGTGCAAGGGGTGGTCGGGTATGGCGGAACGTGATGTGAGCTACATGGTGGACGTCCAACAAGGAGACGCGCTCGAACGCCCCCTCTACTCGGATGTGGCGCCACGCCGTGACGCGCGCCCTGTTTTCCGGGAGTTCGATCAGCGCCTCCGTGCACGAACGGTCTTGAACGCCTGGACGGCTGTTTCGCCGATTGCCCCAGGCACAAGGTTTGAGGTGGCTATCAGCGGGAAATGTCTCGATGGTTCCTCGGCTGCCGGGAGAACGGTGGTCGCCCTAAATGAGGACGGGGCTGCGGTGGGTGTGACCCGCTTGGCGGCGCCGTCTGAAGAGGGGGGCCTCGCCGAGGGGCGTCTTTCGCTGGTGGCCCCCGAAAAGCCGGGGCTATATGCCTGGCAGATGGCTATTGAGGCGGACGCTTCCCATGCCGGTGCGGTGAAGACGCTGTTTTTCTCTGTTGCGCCTGAAGCGCGCCGACCTGTGACCTTGCGTGCTGTCGATGCGGTAAATGGGACACCGCTGACAGACGCTGCTGCCTATTTCTACGCAGAGGGTGTCAAAGGTGCCCCGATCGTTGCCGAGTGCGATGACGATGGGGTGATGCGGGTCTTCGTTGCCGAGGGGACTCCGTATGCCGTCCGTGTCGAATGTTCACGTTACCATGAGGTCTCTTTGAAGATACCGGGGGGAAGTGAGCCGTTCGAGTCCGGGGTGGGTATGGAGTCGACAATTTGTGATCCGGTAAGGCTGGGCAGGCGAGGATACGATCAGTTTTAGCAGCTGCTGGGCGGCTGGCCGTTTCGGTCAGCCGTTTGCGTTGGTGTTGCGTTTAAAAGCGCGACTAATGACGTTCTAGGCTCTGCTTTCCTGTTGAAGCAGTAGCGAGGCTATACGCCCCATGGTGAGTTTCTGACCCTTGGAAGGGTTGTCGGGTAAAGCGAGTGCGTCGTGCAGCCGTCGCGGCACTGCATGGTCGATGTAGGCTGCCATCACTTCGGCGGATATAGAGGCGGTTTGCTTGTACCAACGGTGGACGGCGGGTATTTCTGAATGTGCAAAAAACGAGACTTCCCAGAGCAGCTCGTCATCGGATTCGACGCCACGCATCGCCAAGGTTTCGGTGAGATTGGCAATTCGCAAGCGAATGCTCGTCTCGCGCAGGGACATATACCCGCTTGTTTCGGAGGCCTTATCTAACAGGTGTCGGATGAGTTCGAATCCCGAAAGCGTGATGAGGCTGGCATCATGCCAGCTCAAGGTTCGTCCTGTACGATTGTGACCCAGACAGGACAGCTCATGCATGATCCAATTGACAGCATCGAACTTGTCGTCAAACAAGCGATAGAAGGTAGAGCGAGATAGACCGCTTGCCGAGCAGATGTCTGCGACAGACATCTCGTCGAAGGACATGGTCTCGCAGAGATAGTCCATCACAGAAATGATGTGCAAGCAGTTTGCCACTCCGGCTCCAGTACGAGTCTGCCTTACCTCTCTATCCATATAGGCCCCCTGGTTCCAAACGAGACAGGCGTAATAACTTTCAATGTACAAGATAGCATGCCCGTAGTCTCTGGAATTTGGCCAATGATGTTTTCAAAGGGGTCAAAATGGGCTAGCCGCGTGTCCGAGGCTTAGTTCTCACCCGAGTGCGGGTCTACCTTGCCGCGCAGGCTCTTCTTTTGGGAGAGCTGGTGCTTGGACTGAAGGCGGCGTTCCTTGCTGCGGTGGGGCACGCGGGTCTTGATGCGATGCTTGGGCGGGCGAGAGCGGCGCTCGAACTCGTCGCGCAGCTTTACGAGGCATGCTTGGCGATTGAGCAGCTGAGAGCGCTCGGCGCGCGCAACCACCACGATCCCCGTGGGGATGTGGCGCATGCGCACGGCGGAATCTGCCGTGTTCACGCCCTGACCGCCGGGGCCTGAGGCGTGGAACGTCTCAACCTCGCAGCATGCCAGGATCTGCGCGTCCCCCTGCTTTGCAAATGCCGCATAGTCGGAGTGCGAGAGGGGAAACGGCTCGGCCGTAGGGGCATTGTGGTTAGGTGCAGGGTTATTCATGGGCGGCCGCTCCGTGCTTGGTATACAGTCTATAAACAATCAAGATACAGGTAATGGTGCATGCCAGTCTGTGCATATAGAGACCGGCATGCACATAAAAGACTAACGCTTGACTTTAGATATAGTCAGAGATGTAGGGGCATTCGTGAAGCAGCGCGGCGCCCAATGCCTCAACTCCAGCGCTGTCACCCTGGATGCGCTCGCGTTCAAAAAGCTGGGCTGCGTTTTTGTAGCCCATGAGCAGCGTCGTTAACGTTCCGATAGACATTGAGAGATGGGCAAAGCCGTTCATATGAGCCTGGAGC
>CAKUKJ010000098.1 GCA_934662525.1 uncultured Coriobacteriales bacterium
GCGCCTGGCAGCGAACGACGCCTCACAGGAATCGGAATCGGGCAGCTTGTAAGTCTCGACTGGAAGGAACAGGAACCCTCCCCGGCGACCTGGCGCCAGACTGTAGGAAAGCTCGTCGACTCGCTTGCCCCCTATGATTCCGGCCTTCTCATAACTGTTGACGAGGTTCGGCCCGATTTAGACGAGATGGTCTATCTTTCGGCAATCTACCAGCACTTTGTACGCGAACGCAAGCGAGTGGCACTTGTAATGGCAGGTTTGCCGTTCAATATCTCTTCATTGCTGCAAGACAAGACGGTCTCCTTCTTGAGGCGTGCCCAGCACCAATATCTCGGCAGACTCCCGGAATTCGAAATACGCGAGGCCTTGCAGAAAACCGTCGCCTCATCAGACCGTTCGATTAACGATGACGCGCTCGACCATGCAACGACGGCCATTGACGGGTCGCCTTTCATGCTCCAACTCGTTGGGTACCGCATGTGGGACCAACATCCCGAACTGCCTGACATCACCCTGGAAGACGCAAGGCACGGCTCCAGACTCGCCATCAGCGAGATGAAGGATCGGGTGCTCGAGTCGACCTGGCGAGAGCTCTCCGACGGCGACTTGGCCTTCTTGCGCGCCATGCTGCCCGACAAAGGGGGCTCGTCCATGCGCGATATAGCCGAACGGCTCGGAAAGTCGAGCGCCTACGCAAACACCTATCGCCGACGTTTGCTCGAACAAGGCGTCATCGGCGAACGCCGCCGAGGCGTAGTGGGCTTCGACCTGCCTGCATTCAAGGAGTTTCTGGAGGAAAAGGCAGCCGAAGGAGAGTAGCCCTCCCCAGAAACCTTCGACAAAACGGGGCGACCATACGTGCCAAAGTCGCATGGCACACCCCAATCCCCTCAGCGCTCCGCGTGGTTTGCGCGCTTGTCGCGGTACATCGCGCGGTCGGCCTCCTCGAAGGCCCGCTCGAAGGAGAACTCGCCGGACTCGGTCGTGGAGATGCCGAAGGCGACGCTGGGAGCCAAAACCTCGTCGGTGTGCTCGACGAGCCTGCGCTTGATGGCCGCGACAATCCGGGCCGCCTCATCGCGGTCGCACCGCGGGCATACAATGAGGAACTCGTCGCCGCCGAGGCGCACCGGCACGCAGCCTTGCGGTATCGCCTGCATTATGGAGTTGGCAACGCGCTGCAGCAGCAGGTCGCCATACTCGTGCCCCAACGAGTCGTTGACGCGCTTGAGGTAGTTGCAGTCCATCATGATCAGGCTGATGGGCAGGCAGCCCGGCCGGGCAAGATTCTCATTGCGCGACTCGAGGTAGTTGCGGTTGTACAGGCCGGTCAGCTTGTCCCTGAACGACAGCTCCTCGGTCTGCTTCACCGACGTGATGTCCCTCGTCGTCACCAGCACGGCCTCGACGTTGCCGTCCTCGTCGAGCGCCTGCGGGACAAGCATCACGGAATACCAGGCGCCGTCGCGGTCCCTGGCCTCGCAGGTAAGGGACGGTTTGCCCTTCAGGCGGGCGGCGATGGTGTCCAGGTCCATGAAGTGCATGATCACCGGGTAGAGGCCCTCCCTTACCTGCGTCTTGCAAACGGCGAAGAGGAAGTCCTGCGGCTCGGGATGCTCCTTGTAGATTGGCTCCAGGCGCTCGGAGGGGCGGATGGGCTCAAGCTCCATGCTATCCATATGCAGCAGGAAGGTCGAGGCATACGCGGCGCTGATGGCGTTGATGATCCGCAGCTGCTTCTCCATCTTGGCGATGCTTATCCTGTCGGAGCGCCTCTGCATGGCCAGGATGATGATGCCTATCCCTAAGTAGACCATGAGGGCGATTCCGATGAACGCCGTCTGGTGGTCGAACACGTTCTCCGCCTCGTACACCACGTAGACATGGTAGGTGCCATACACGCGATGCAGCCCGTAAAACGTGCTGCCGCCATACGTGAACTTGGTGAGCTGGTCGTCTTTCCACTCGACGGTGTCGGCGACCTGGCGGTATTGGGACTGCCCCATCTCCTCCACAAAGGTGCTGTTCGTAGAGAGCTCCTGCGTGCCGTCGGTAATGAGCAGGATGGGGTCCTTGTAGAAGTTGTTGTTTGCCAGGATGCTCTCGATCGTGATCTCGTAGGGGTCGAACGTCGGTTTCTCGGCCGACGCATAGCACAGGATGAGGTGCTCGGCGTCAGTGCAGGCCATGGCCGCCATGTCGTAGGCGCGCGAGTCGATCGTCACATGGTCGACGTAGGTTTTCTGCGGATGACTCAGGATGTCTTTGATCTTGTCGGTGGATATCGCCTCTTCCCAGAGGGCGTAGGCGTCGCGCCCGTCCATGTCGGCCTGGGCGACGGGTTCCAGGTTCGCGTCGAGGACGACGATGCCGCTGAGATGCTCGGTGTGGATGAAGTCATCCAGAAAATCAGAGTCCTCGAGCTTCTCGGCCGCGATGAACTCGTTCAGGCCGTGCGCCTTGTCCAGCAAGTCCTGCAGCGACCTGGCGAGGTTCCCGCGCGTGTAGTTGTCGAACTTCTGGCATTCCGCCTGCATGAACGAGGCGGCCTCCTCGGCCAGCGTATAGGTCTCGCGCAGGTCCTGGTATCGAACGGAGAGCCCCACACCGACAAACACAATGACGCTGGCGACCAAAAACACGCCGAGGACACGGTGGAGGCGCTTGAGAGAGGGTTCCTTCGGCCCCCTTGGCTCCTTACGCATCTGCAGACACCTCCTCGGCCTCGCCAGGGGGTATGTCCGCGCCGTAGACAGCGAGGATGCCGGCAATCGTGCCGTCCGCGCGCATCTCGTCCAACGCGTCGTTGATGTCTTGCCAATGCCGCGTGTCGTCGTCTTTGCTGAATGCCACGGCAAGGTCCGCCGTCGTAATGGCTCCGTCGATGAAGCGGAACTGCCCCGGGTAGCTGTCGATGACCCGCTGGAGCACCACCTCGTGGCCGCCCAAGGCGTTTGTGTACCCCTTCACGAACGCGGTCTCCGCCATCTCGAACGTGCCGCAGGAATACACCTGGACGACGGACGTGCCTGAGCTGTTCAGAAGGATCTCCTCGATTTTTGAGCCGGCACGCACGGCTATGCCGCCGCGGCCGCTCGCATCCCAAACATCCTGGTCGGGGCTTTGAGCCGTCACGATGACCCGCAGGTTGGTCTGCATGTAGGCATCCGTCCAGCGGTAGGCATCCTCGCGGCCGTCTTTGATGAAGGCATTCCACAGGCAGTCGACGGAGCCGTTTTGCAGGTACTCGTCGCGGTCGCTCCAGCTGACCTCCACGAAGACCGGCCGGTATCCGGCCCTGCGGCAGGCCTCGGTCGCAATCTCGGCGTCGATTCCTTTGTAGTCGCCGTTCTCGTCGATATAAAAGAACGGGTTCAGCGTGCTGACGCCGATCTTGAGCTCGGGGAGGTCGGAGCCCGCGTCGGCATCGTCAGACAAGGGGGCGGCATGGCAGGCCGCAACGACACAAGCCGCCACGACCACCAGTATGCATGCCAACACTTTGCTGATCTTCAAGGCAAAGCCCCCATATCGAAACATATCGAAAAACACGGCCCCAATTGTCCCAGGATACCACCGGCTGGCTGGGTTTTGGCCGAATCCGGCCACAGGTTGGGCGGACGGCCTCGAAGCCTTGAAGAACGCCCGGCCAGCGGGGCCGTTCTGCGCCCCATCGAGTGCGACGGCCCAAACGCGCGGCGGCAACGCTACAATTGCCCAGCCAAACGTTATGGGACGCGCGCCGGTCGGCGCGCAAAGGGAGAGGACATTCGGATGGACGGAATGAAGAAGCTGGGATTTGGCTGCATGCGCCTGCCGCTGACGGACGCGGCCGACCCCACCTCGATCGACGTGGGGCTCGTGAGCCAGATGGTGGACGAGTATCTCGCAGCCGGGTTCACATACTTCGACAACCTGTACTTCTACCACAAGCGCGCCAGCGAGGGTGCCATGCGCAAGGCGCTCGTGGAGCGCTACCCCCGCGACGCCTACGTGCTGGCCGACAAGCTGCCCAGCGCGCTCATCAAGCAGCCCGGCGACCAGGAGCGCATCTTTGCCGAGCAGTTTGAGAAGTGCGGCGTGGACCACTTCGACTACTACCTGCTGCACGCCCTCGGCGGCCAAAACACGGTGAACACCGACCGCGCCGAGTCGTGGGAGTTCCTGCGCAAGCAGCGCGACGCGGGCAAAATCCGCCACCTGGGCTTCTCGTACCACTACAACGCCGAGTACCTCGACGAGCTGCTCACCCGCTGGCCCGACGCGGAGTTCGTGCAGCTGCAGATCAACTACCTCGACTGGGAAGACGACGGCATCCAGGCGCGCAAGAACTACGAGGTGTGCCGCAAGCACGGCAAGCCCGTTTTCGTGATGGAGCCCATCAAGGGCGGGGCGCTGGCGGCCGACCTGCCCGCCGAGGCCGTGGACATCCTGCATGCGGCCGACCCGAACGCCTCGCTCGCGTCGTGGGCCGTGCGCTTCGCCGCAAGCCTGCCGGGCGTGGAGATGGTGCTCTCCGGCATGTCGAGCCTCGAGCAGCTGCGCGACAACGTCTCTTACATGGCCGACTTCAAGCCGCTGGGCGCAGACGAGATGGCCATGCTGCACCGCGTGGGCGACCTGGTGCGCTCCAACATCGCCATCCCCTGCACGGCATGCCGCTACTGCGTGCAGCACTGCCCCAAGAATATCGCCATCCCCGAGTACTTCTCGCTGTACAACGCCGAGAAGCGCACGCGCAGCCGCGACTTCTCCACGCAGGGCATGATCTATCGCGGCTGGAACAACGACCACGGCAAGGCCGGCGACTGCATTGCCTGCCGGGCATGCGAGCGCGCCTGCCCCCAGCACCTCCCCATCGTCGACGACCTCAAGCTCGTGGCGGAGACGTTCGAGCGGAGGTAGGGGCGAGCGCATAGAGGGGCGGGGGCGACCCGGCTGCCTGTGGCGTGCCCCCTCGCCCTACCCCTCCTCGACCAGCCACTCGTCGATGGTCTGAAGCTCCTCGGAGAAGTTGACGCCCACCTTGTAGAGTTTGCGGCCGTCGCGGGCGAAAGGGAGCATGTAGCCCTTGTCGCCGATCTGGGCAAGGGCGGCCGCAGCCGACTTGTCGTACTTGAACTCCATCACAAAGATTGACGCGTCTGTGCGCACCACGGCGTCGACCCGGCCCGTCGCCGTCTTAAACTCGGTCTCTATCTGGATGCCGAGCAGGTCGAAGATGAGGAAGAACGTCGTCTCGAAGCCTCTCTCGTCACGGCTGCCCAGATGGTAGGGGATGCCCGCAAGGTACGACCTCATGAGGGAGAGAGCCCCGTCGATATCGTCGTCGTAAAGCTTGTCTGCCAGGCTGTCAAGGAAGCCGTAATGCTCGTGGAGCGCCTCGGGCGCGGCATGCTGCACGAGGCGCTCGGACAGGCCGCGGCGCACCTCCTCGTTGGGAATGCCGAGCGTGTAGGCGTCGCGGCGGCGGTTGTATCCCTTGATGGTGAGGTAGCCGCCCTGGTAGAGCAGTGGGAGCGGCGACGTCAGCCTCTCGGCCGGGGCGTCAAACTCCAAGGCGCGGGCCACGCTGCCCTCGAGCCCCGCGATGTCCCAGCCGCGCGTGTCGAGCAGCCTGATGAGGAACGACGGTGTGCCGCTGGAAAACCAGTAGGCGGCAACATCCATGTTGGCCAAAGCGCTCAGCAGGCTGAACGGGTTATAGACATCAGGCGAGACTTTACTGAAGTGATACCCGTCATAGTTGGCCTTGAGCTGGGCAAACGCCTCGTCACGCGAGACGCCCTCGCTCTGGGCGAGACTCTGCACGCCCTCACCCAGCTGCGAGGCGAGCTCCTCCTCCGTGATGCCGCAGATGCCGGCGAACTGCGGCAGCAGCGAGATGTTCGTGAGGTTGTTGAGCTCGCTGAAAATGGAGAGCTGCGAGAACTTCGTGATGCCGGAGAGGAAGGTGAAGCGCAAGAACTCGTCGCAAGCCTTGAGCGGTGCGTAGAACTCGCGCATTACCTCGCGAAACGTCTGCAGCTTTTCCGCATCGTGCGTCACGTTGAGCAACGGAGCATCGTACTCGTCGACGAGGACCACGACCTGCTTGCCGGTTTGGGCATGCGCCGCGTTGATAAGGCCGTACAGTCGAGAACCCGGGGTGTCCGCCTCGGGGTCTCTCCCCCATCTCTTCTCAAGCTGCGCGAGGGCAAAGTCCAGCAGCTGCACGAGCTGCACGGGGTCGGTCGTCTTAACGGTGGAAAGGTCCACTCGAATGACCGGGTAGCTCTCCCACTCGCCATCCTCAAGCTTCTCGATTGCAAGCTCCTCGAACAGCTCTCGGCGCCCCTCAAAATAGGCCTGCATGGTCGATATGAGCAGCGACTTGCCGAAGCGGCGAGGCCGACTCAGGAAAAAGGTCTTGCCCGACCAATGGGCGAGGTCGTAGATGAACGCCGTCTTGTCCACATAGACGTAGCCGTTCGTGCGAATCTCACTGAACGTCTGGATGCCCACGGGGTACCGCAGTTTTTTGCCCGTCGTTGCCTGCACCATAGCTTGCCGCCCTTCCATGCCCGCCCTTTCAAGGCCAAGTGTATCATCCTGCAGTCAGCCGAGCATCGCCGCCCATGCGGACCGTGGGAATCAGCGCCGCTTCCTCGAATCGCAAGTTCGTACAGGCGACATGGGACGATGGGCGACGAAGCGGCGAATTGCGCCCGTCACTTCCCCCAGTCCGCCGGGTTTACGGCCGTGCCGCGTGTGGGGACGGTGAAGCGTGCCATGTCGACGCCCTCGTGCTCGAGCAGCTTGACCTTCATGGCGATGCCGCCGCCGAAGCCGGTGAGGCTGCCGGTCGAGCCCACCACGCGGTGGCAGGGCACGATGACGCACAGCGGGTTGCGTCCGACCGCCCCTCCCACCGCACGCGACGATTGCCGCCTGCCGGTCTGGGCCTCAAGCCGCCTTGCGATGTCGCCATACGTCGTCGTGCACCCATAGGGGGTATCGAGCATGGCCTCGCGCACAAGCAGCTGGAACGGCGTGGCGCGGGCTGCAAGCGGCAGCTCGCGCGGGTCGGGCCCGTCGCCTGCGAAATAGCGGTCGAACCACGCGCATGCCCGCCTGAGGACAGGCTCGTCGTCGCGCCGCTCCATCAGGCCCGTGACCCCATAGCCGAAGTAGCGGTCGTTGTTGAACCAGCAGCCCACGATGCCCTCGCCGTTGCTGGCGATAGTGAGGGGGCCTATGAGCTTGGAATCGTATTCGGTGCAGTACGTCGTCATGTCTGTCTCCCGTTGTCTCGTCATGCATACATGTCGCTGTGCGCAACCAGTATGCCTCAGACCGCGACGGTCGCATAGCCGCGCCGGAGTCGGCAGGCCTCGTCCTCTACCTGCGGCGCACGCACAAGGAGGCGTACGGGCTCGACAACTTCCTCGCCCTCGGCCTCACGGGCTTCCTCTACGTGAGCATCTACGGGGAGGAGGGGACGCCCGACGACCACCCCGCGATCCCCGACGTCGACCTCTCCTTCCTGGACTGG
>CAKUKJ010000099.1 GCA_934662525.1 uncultured Coriobacteriales bacterium
GCCGATGACCCATCCGGCACGGCCAAAGTGACGTTCAAAGATGTCTCGGGCATTCAGGCGGGGCAGGCCGTCGCCTTCGAGGAGCTCTACGTCCGCGTGGCAGACGGCGAGGGCGACGCGGCGTGGAGGCTCGTGGGCTCGCATTGCGACCTCGCGGACACGCAGCAGACCGTGAGCTTCAACATGCCCAGCTTGCGCACCACGCTGACCGAGAAGGAGACCGGCCTGCACGAGACCGCGTGCGGCGAGAAAGTCACTTTGGTCGACCTGGTGGATTACGAGGGGCTAGAGGCTGGCAAGACCTACCGCATCGAAGGCAGGCTCGTGGACAAGCAGACGGGCAAGGTCTTGCGCGACGCAAAAGGCAGGGCCCTGACCGTGGCCGGGGACTTCAAAGCGCCGTCTGCCAAGGGTCGCGTCAGCGTCACGTTCCCGTTCGATGCCTCCCAATTCGCGGGCAGGCAGGTCGTGGCCTTCGAGAGCGTGACGCTGGATGGGCGCGAGGTAGCCGTGCACGCAAATGTCGAAGACGCCTCGCAGACCGTCTCCTTCGTAGACGTCCGCACGACGGCGAGCGACCCGACCGACGGAGACCATGAGGCGGCAGCGCTGCCGGGGATGCGGCTCCTTGACAAGGTCGAGCTGCGCGGCCTCACCGCAGGGCAGCCGTACACCATCGTGACCGAGCTCGTCGATGCCGACACGCATGAGGCCGTCGTCGCCTCCAGCACGCGCTTCGTTCCCACGAGGTCGGACACCACGCTCAACGTTACCGCGACCTTCGACGGCACGTACTACGCGGGACGCAAGCTCGTCTTCCTGGAAAAGTTGCAGAGGGACGGCAAGACCGTGGCCGAGCATCGCGATTACGCAGACGAGGGGCAGACCGTGTCCCTCGTCACCGCGACAGCCTCGTCTTCGACGCCCGGAACGCCCGGCGAGGACCTGCCGCAGACAGGGCAGGGGCTCATGTGGGCCGCACTCATCGGGGCAGGAGCAATATGCCTGGCAGTGGGCATCGTCCTTGTCATCAGGCGCCATGGGGGGACAGGCGAGGTTCCCGTGATAGTGCGGGCAGATATGACGACCCCGTCTGCAAGGGGCGGAGACGCGGCGGCGATCCTCTCGCCGATGCCCGATGTCACGCTCATTCCCCGCATTCGGCCGAGAGGCTCTGCCGGGACAGGCTCCGGGTGGCAACCGTGGTAGGCAATCGCGCGGCCTTCCCAATTGCGGCCCCCCGGGATGGCCCATGCGCCGCACAGCCAAAGAACGGGAAGACGGGGCAGAACCCGGGCACAACAAGCCGCCACGCGAGCAGGCATACCGGCAAGCACTTCTCTCGCCGTGCTGCACTCGGAGCGATGGCCCTGATCTGCGGCACGGGCCTTCTGGGGGCGGGCATAGGCAGCGTTGCACGCGAAGCGGCGACGGCAGGATCCTACGAGCGGCTTGCGCGCACCACGAAGCTCCCACAAGATGCCGGTGAGGCCACAGCCGAAGACGGAGAATCTCCCATAACGGCCCGGCATGACTGGGACAGCCTGCACCGGGCAAATCCCGCTACCGGCGCATGGCTTACGGTAGACGGGGCCGCCGTCGACCTGCCTGTCGTCATCGCGAGAGATGAGAGCGACCAGGGCTGGTATCTCTCGCACGACCTGTGGGGCCAGGCATCCGCCAGCGGCACGCCCTTCATGGACTGGCGCTGCGAGAGCGCCAAAGCCCCCCACGTCTGCGTGTACGCACATCACATGAC
Source organism: uncultured Coriobacteriales bacterium (assembly GCA_934662525.1). Lineage (GTDB taxonomy): Bacteria > Actinomycetota > Coriobacteriia > Coriobacteriales > UMGS124 > UMGS124. Next base: position 1,760 of record CAKUKJ010000099.1, read on the forward strand.
AAGCTCGTCCGGCATGTTCTCGCGGTTGCAAGGCGTATACGAGCAAGAGAGGTTCGACACGCTTGGAACCCTCTCCTGGGAAACCCCGGGCAGTTGCGTGCGGGCCGCTCCCCTCTGCGCCTTGCGCGTGGATGCCGGCTGGCAGGAGATTCAGCGCTTCGACTGGGACACCGCGACTACCGAAGCGCAGAACACGGAGCTGGTTGCCTGGCTCAAGGGCATTGCCGCACAAGCTGACGCAATCGCACCGAATGCCGAGGGCCTGCTCGGCCTGCCCACGCGCTGCTTCACGCTCGTCACCTGCTCGAGCGAGCTTGCCAGACAACGTTGGCGAACCCTCGCCATATGGGTCTGCTAAACGCACAAACCAATCAAGGGAAAGGAAGCGCAGTGACATCCATCAAAGCCAACCCCGCAGCAAAACCGCCCGGGCAGCCGCGCCTGAGCGGGCACGACATCGTGAATTTCCTCACCGCCGCAGTGTTCTCACTCGCTTTGGCCCTCTCGACGCCCCTCTCGGGCGTCGGAGCTCAATTGGCATATGCCGACGGCGCCGAGACAGCGTCGATAGACGTGGTCGAGGACATGTTCGATTCCACGGCGTCCGATCCTGCATCAAACGATACAGGGTCGCTGGACCCGCCTGCGGCGGGCAGCTCGAACGCGTCGCAGCCGGATACGAGCGACGAAAACGGGGCCGTGGAGGGAGCCGTCACGGTGCTTCCCTCCGAACCCGAATCGGCCGAGCAGCCATCACAGTCGCCCTCCCCCTCGGCAGACATAGCCGCAGCGCAAGACTCCTCGGCGACGCAGCCCGGCGAGGCTCAAATCACAATCGTGCAAGACGCAGAGGAGGGTAAGAATGCCCAGCCCGCATCGGGCGCACGCGCCACGATCGGCTCGTATGCAGCCGGGATGGGCGTCTCATACGCGACGTTGACGCTCTCGGGACTTGCCGGTCCCACAACCGTCTCGGTCAAAGCCGACGGCACGGCTGTGCTCATGAGCACCATGACACGCGACGTCTACGATGACGCGCTTGGCGGATGGTTTGCAGTAGTCGACCTCGACGTGCCGGGCGACGGAACCTACGAGCTCGACGGGGTGCAGCCCGAAGGCGTCGAGTCGGTCACCGTGCGGGACGAGAACGGCGTCGAGGCCGTGCTGCTCGACCGTGCGGCGGTGCAGTCCCAACTTGCCGCCATACCCGCGACCCTGTCTTATGCCAACCTCGGCACCATAACCGTTGGCAAAGGCGGGGATTACTCGCAACCCTCCATGGGCAAGACGCAAAACGGCGAGGACTGGTCGTACACGTACAAAACCTGGAACGGCTATTACGTGCAGTGCATCACGCCCACTGCCGCAGCGGGCTATGACTACAGCCGCGACACCGCCATGTGGGCGTCCGACCAGGCCGTCTCGTTCTACGAGTACGTCGCCTCGCGCGGCTACGTGGCCGACTCGCTCGGCGTGCCGGCATCCGACCCGGGCCGACAGGCCATCCAGTCGCTCGCGTCGCAGATATCCACAAGCGGCAACCAGACCTTCGCGGCAGAGCACCTGGTGATGTCGGCCGCCCTGAAACTTCAAGTTGCCCACGGGCAGGGCGTGTTCGAGTCAACCGGGGCAGATGCCGCACGCAACGCTGGCTGGCTGTGGACCGCGACGTGCGACTCGCTGGCCGGCGAGAACTGGACTGGAGGCCAGATTTACCTGCGCCTATCCGGTTCGATGGACTACAACTCCTCGGCTTCCGCAGTGGAGGCCGCACTCTACACGCTCTACCAGCAGTACACCTCACAGGGCTACGCCAAGCTCATGAACGGCATCACCGCGCAGGCCTGGATCGGCTTCTACAGATCGAACACGGCCTATTTCTCAGGCTGCCAGCACATCATGGGCTACAAGCTGTCGGGCAGGCTTGTGACCACCACGCAGCTCACCGTCTCCAAGGAGTCCGCATACTCGAACGGCAGCTGGACGCCGCTGAAGTCCTCCGCGACCTGGAGGCTCGTGAGCGTCGTGAACGGCGTCGAGGGCACGGCCTACGACCAGACGCTCTCCTCGCGGGACGGCTCGGCGACCGTCACCTTCACGGGCGCGCCCAACTCGACGCAGTTCCGCCTCTACGAGGTGAAGGCGCCCTCGGGGTACACCGCCCGCGAGGCGGTCGGCCTCTGCACCGACGCCGCGGGCAACTGGACGATGTGGAACCAACAGGCCCGGGGCTGGAACAACTCGACCTGGTCGTCCACCTCAGCCGGAAAGACCGTCTACACCGGCGTCACGGGGTCGGGCCCCTCGACGACCCTGCACGTGATGGACGCGCCCACCCCGCCCCAGACGGGCAAGGTCGAGCTCTACAAGGTGTCGGCCAAGCCCGAGGTCACCAACGGCAACGCCTCCTACTCCGTCCAGGGCGCCGAGTACGGCGTGTACTCCGACTCGGGCTGCACGCAGCTTGTCACGACCATGACGACGGGCTCGGACGGCCACGCCGTGAGCGGAGCGCTCGCGGCGGGGACCTACTGGGTCAAGGAGACGAAGGCCTCGAAGGGCTACGCCCTCGACGCGGGCTCCTACAAGGTGACCGTGGCGGCCGGCGCCACCGCGCGCGTAGGCGGCTCCAACGGGATAGTCAAGGAGCAGCCGCAGAACGACCCCCTTGCCGTCAAAATCTACAAGGTCGACTCTGCGAGCGGCCAGAAGGAGCCCCAGGGAGACGCCTCGCTCGAAGGCGCACAAATCACAGTCAGATATTACGCAGGGCAATACTCCGCCACATCAGAGCTACCCTCGAAGGCAACGCGCACCTGGGTGCTGAGAACCGATAAAGATGGCTACGCCGCACTTAACGCCAGCTATAAGATCTCCGGTGACGACTTGTACTACGTAGACGGAAAGATCACCATGCCGCTCGGCACAGTTACCGTCCAAGAGACCAAGGCGCCCAGCGGCTACAACGTCAACACGGAGGTCTTTGTCCGCACCATTGCTGCCGATGGCTCAGGCTCCGAGCCCATCAGCGTCGACATGACCTTCCAGATTCCCGAGTCCGTCCAGATGGGCGGCCTGTCGGTGCAGAAGGCTGCCTCGGGAGCGCTGCCTGCGGGGGCGACGCTCGAGGGCGTCCAGTTCCAGGTGTTCAACGGCTCGGCGCAGGCGGTGACCGTGGGCGGCGTGTCCTACGCCCCGGCCACGTCCCAGTCCATAGCCGACGGCTCGGCCAAGCCGATATTGACCCTGACGACCGACAGGGACGGCCACGCGGCCACCGCCAAGGACGCGCTGCCCTTCGGCACCTACATCGTGCACGAGTCATACGTGCCCGACTCGACTTGCACAGTTGCCACGGCACCTGACCAAACGGTCCAGGTGCGCGCGGCGAACACGTTGACCCCATGCTCCGCGAGCTTCGTGAACGAGGTCGCCAAGGCCGGCCTGTCCGTCCAGAAGCTCGACGCCCAGACCGCCGACGGCTCGGCGCAGGGCTCGGCGAGCCTGGCGGGGGCAAGGTTCGAGGTTCGCGACGCCTCGGGCGGCGTGGTCGCCACGCTGACCACGGACGCGTCGGGCAGGTGCTCCACGGCGGCCGACGCCCTGACCCTAGGCACCTACACGGTGACCGAGGCCGCCGCGCCCTCCGGCTACGGCATGCCCGCCGACGAGGCCTCGCGCACCCAGGCGGTCGCGCTCTCCACGCCCGGCGAGGTCGTCGCCCTGCAGGCCCCCTTCCGCGACCCCGTGCTGCGCGGGGGCCTCTCCGTGCAGAAGGCCGACGTGGAGACCGGCGGCACGAGCCCGCAGGGCGGCGCCTCCTTCGAGGGTGCGGTCTTCGAGGTATATAACACAAACAGCCAGCAGGTCGTGGTGAACGGCGTGAGCTACGGGCAGGGCGACAAGGTGGCCACGCTGACCACCGACGCGTCGGGGTCCGCATCGACGGCCGCCGACCTCCTGCCCGTGGGGACGTACAAGGTCGTGGAGACCCAGGCGCCCAAGGGCTACCAGGTGAACGGCACGGAGTGGGAGGTGACGGTCGAGGCCGACAAGGTCGCGGCGGTGGGCTCGGCCGCCAAGGCCCTGTCGTCTGACGGGGGCACGGCGATGAACCCGCTCGAGGCGCTCGCCTCGCTGTTCGCGCCCACGACCGCAAACGCGGACGAGGCCGACGGCGCCGAGGGTCAGGATAACGACGCGGCCGCCCAGGCCGATGCCCAGGCCGCCGGCTCCTCGGTTGCCGAGCAGGTCGTGCGCGGAGGCGTTCGCGTCCACAAGGTCGACGCCGACACGGGCCAGGGCTCGGCGCAGGGCGACGCGACGCTCGAGGGCACCGAGTTCACCATCGCCACGCTGAACGCCAACCCCGTCGTCGTGGGCGGCAAGACCTATACGCGCGGCTCCGACGTCATGAGGATCTACACCGACGAGGACGGGATGGCCCAGACCGGCGAGCGCGACCTGCCCTACGGCGCGTACTCAATCCGCGAGACCTCGGCGCCGACCGGCTACTACGACGTCGGGCAGATCTTCGAGGTCACCCGCGACGGCGTGATCGTCGAGCTGGGGCAGGACTTCGAGAACGACGTCAGGCGCGGCGGCATCTCCGTCCAGAAGGTCGACGCCGACCTGGGGCAGGCCCAGACCCAGGGCTCGGCGACGCTTGCGGGCACGGTCTTCCAGGTCACGAACGCCTCCAAGGACAAGGTCATCGTGGACGGCGTGTACTACGACCCCGGCGAGGTCGTGGCCACCCTGGTGACCGACGACAGCGGCTTCGCGTCGACCGACGCGAACGCCCTGCCCTACGGCACCTACACCGTCAAGGAGATCGACCCGCCCTCCGGCTACCTGGCCGGCGAGGAGGGCTTCTTCCAGACCGTCGAGCTGCGCGAGGGCGGCGTGGTCGTGGCGTGCGGGGAGAGCTTCGCCAACGACGTCAAGCGCGGCGGCATCTCGCTGCACAAGGCCGACGCCGAGAGCGCGGGCGGCCTGGCGCAGGGCGCGGCGACCCTCCAGGGCGCCGAGTTCAACGTCTACAACGCCAACGAGCAGCCCGTGGTGGTCGACGGCAAGACGTACGCAAAGGGCGACGTGGTCATGACCCTCGTCACGGACGAGGACGGCAACGCCTCCACCGGGGCGCGCGACCTTCCGGTCGGCACCTACACGGTGCGCGAGGTCAAGGCTCCCGAGGGCTACGACCCCGACCCCGAGGCGCAGGACGTGACCGTGGTGGACGACGGCTCCACCGTCGCCTGCGGCCACAGCTTCAACGACAGGGTGATCCGGGGCGGCTTCGGCCTGCGCAAGGCCGACTCCGAGACGGGGGCGGCCAAGGCCCAGGGCGACGCCACGCTTGCGGGCGCGGCCTTCGAAATCGTGAACTCCAACGAGCGGAACGTGGTCTACGAGGGCGCGGAGTACGAGCCCGGCCAGGTCGTGGCGACGATCGAGACCGACGGCTCGGGCTGGGCGCAGGTGCCCGCGGGGTCGCTGCCCTACGGCGCCTACACGGTGACCGAGGTGTCCTCCCCTGACGGCTACCGCGTCGGCGACGCCGACGGCGCGCACAAGAGCATCACCGTCACCGTCGACTCCAAGGGCTGGTGGTGCTCCTACGAGGACAACGAGATGGCCGACCAGGTCGTGCGCGGCGGCATCAGCCTGCACAAGGTGGACGCCGACACCATGGCGGGCGACGCCCAGGGCGAGGCGACCCTGGAG
>CAKUKJ010000100.1 GCA_934662525.1 uncultured Coriobacteriales bacterium
GTGTCGGCAAGGGCCGTGCCCGCCGCTGCGGCGCTGAGGGCGGCCGCGCCTGCGGCGGCGACGAAGCCGCGGCGGGTGGGCAGCGCAATCGCGCCGCGCATCTGCGAGAAACGATTGACGAGCTGAGACTTGTCCATTGCGAGTTCCTTTCCAACGTTGGATAGGGTGCGTGGGCGTGGCCCTGCCTGCGCCCACGTGTGATCTCGATGTTAGGGCTGTCGAACCGCTCATGCCATAAACGCAGTGGGTGAGATGTGCTCCTGAGGGGGCGCATCGCCGCCCTTTACTGCATGCTGTATATCAACGTTGTGCGGTATTGCCGCTATTGAGCTGGGAACATGCAACTTCTCAAGACTCTGGGTGTCAAGAAACGCTTGATGAAGGGAGCTGGTGGATGACAAATGGCGGGGATATGGCGTGGGACTTTGTTGCGGGTGGTCAGCAATGCTGCCTTCGTTCCCTCTTCGCGCCGACGGGGGTCTCTTCAGCTTTTGCCATCAGCTCCTGACGAGAACCGACTCCGAGTTTGGCATAGATGTGTCGCAGATGCGTCTTGACGGTGTTTTCCGAGACGACAAGCCGTTGAGCGATGCGTGGTGTCGAATAACCAAGCAGCACAAGTTCCAGTACGTCGCGCTCGCGTTCAGAGAGGTCGGGATGCTGCTGGGAAATGATGCCGCAGCGGGTTCGTGCGATGTCGGATATGTCGTCAAACGAGCCGCTAATGATGTGCTCCACGCGGATGCGTCTATTCATGGCGGCCACTGCGATGACGATCAAGATTCCCCAGAGCAATGCGACTGAGACGAGCGCCGCCGACAAAGCGTCTTCTCCAAAAACGGCGTGCACCGCATTGCCTATGAGCGTGCCAGCCAGTATCGTGCCGACAATCATGCCAAGAAACATGAGAGCGCGGCTCCATGAGTCGGCCAACCCCCTGCCCGGTCGCATCGTTCCTGCGATATACAGCAGGCTGAGTGCATAGGCAAAAAAGGTGGCAACCTTCACAAACACAAAGCAGGCACCGTCTCCCGCCATGAATATGGAAACGGGCATTGCGGCCACGGAGGTGGCTGCCAGGATTGCGAGGACGAATTCGAGCCGTGCCGCATCCAAAAGGCGTGCGAGCAGTATCAACAGGACTAGATTTATCAGGCCAGAAGCGTTTACAAGCCAAAATGTTCCCGTCGTCAAGGTCAGGTCTACGTGGGATTCAATAAAGGAGAGAACGAAAAAGACCGTAAAGAAGCAGACGGTGGTCACTGTGCTTTGCAGGTTGAAGAGAGGTGCGCGCTCGATGGCCGGGCCATCGCCGGGGCTGTCTTTGAAAGGGGCGCGTGAGCCGGCCTCTTGCGAGGCGTCCCACATGGCTGCGGTCGCGAAACCCTGCGCGCATATCGGGGAAATAGCGAGAAAGAGAAGGGAAGCGGCGTGGCTGAAGGCGCCGAGGAGCGCCGAGATGCCAGTGCTTGCCACGACGGACAGGGCGATGGTTCGATGTGCGGAGCCATCGCTGAGATGGGCTGCGCCCGGTAGCCACGACGCTCCAAGCAGTGCTGCTCCCAAACCGGTGAGCGCGCCGCCTGCTATGGGAACCCAACACGCCGCCGCGCCGAAAACGATCGGCACAGACCCTGCGGACATTGCGACTGCGCCGACAAATCCTGTTGTCAGGCACCTCTCCTTGAGACGTTTTGCCGTGAAGGCCTCCTTGTTCAATCGGGCGTAGAAGCCGAGCATCATGCATCCCAGGAACGCGCCGAGGATTGAGGCAAGCCAGCCGAGGTCTTTAAAGAAGCCAGGCCTATTTGAGAGGTCTGGCCCGTCCACCCCCATGCCCATGGGAAAGAGCGTCTCAAACCACACGAAGAAAAGGCCAATTGCGCACGCAGCGAGAAGGTTCGATGGCCTTTGCGATTCGTCTCTCATTCCAAACCCTTTGCTTGTCTATCAATCAGGCGCATGAGTGCGGGCCGTGCGCCATGCAAGGTCGCCCAATGCTTCGTATTTTATGAAAAAGCAGGTCAAAGCACTCATCATTTTAGAGTGATTTGTCATGTGTGGACATTCATTCCCCATAAACGACGTCATCGTCTGACGAAAAGCCTATCTCTTATATCCGCCGGGCAGAGTGACCGGCATGTGGGAACGAACCGAGACCAGAAGAAAGGAATCCCCATGATCGATGAGAGCGCTTTGAGTCGTCGTTCTTTTGTCTGTGGTGCCGCACTGTTCGGAACGCTGGTGGGCGCTTCTGCGTTTTCGGGTGTGGCATCGGCGGACGATGCAAAGGTGGGGGATTCCGTCTCGCCTGCCGACCCCACCGATGCCTCCGAGGATGTTTTGGGCGAGCTTCCCGACGGCACGAAGATTACTCGCAAGGGCCAGGATGTGCGCGCACTCATCGAGGGTGGTGCAAACATCGTAAGCCGTTCCGAGTACAACGTGTATTCTCTCGAAATGAATGGCGTGGACAATTCCAACAAGACGACGGTTTACTACGACCTCGACTCCGATTCGATTGTCGACATCGAGTGCGAGGAGGTTCTCATGCCCAGCACCGGTGGCATGGGTGACTGGGGCCAGCCCGACGAAGAGGCTGCGGCAAAGCTCGGCGATGATGTCGTGCAGGCCGGCGACTATGTCTACGCCAAGTACCTCGAGCTTGGCGGCACGACGTGGGAGGGTACGGCAGACGGCGATATGGTGGACTACGAGGGCGAAGTGGACGGCGCGCAGGTCGACCTCGTTGAGTTTGTGGCCACCGACGAGGGCGGCGCATGGTATCACGACGTGTATTCCGACGGCGCGGAGCTGCTGAACGCGGCTGGCGATGATGTTGAGGACGTCGAGATTCAAACGAAGGTTTCCGCCAATCACGGCGTCGACGTCTGGCCGAGCAGCCGCAAGTTCCCCGGCAATGTCGAGCTTATCAAGGACTACCTTTACGAGAACGGCACCGATGGGTACGATTATTTCACCTATGGCGAACCCAACGACACGATTTCTCAGAATGAGGACGGTGAATGGGTTGTCTGTGATGTGGTGACCGGTGCAACCCTGGCGAGCGCGCCTGTCTACCTCAATCTGGTCAAGCGTGCCGTTGAAGCCATCGAGGCGGGGGAGTACGACATCGTCTCCGCCGAGGATGCCCCTAGCATTTCCGATGATGGCGCGCAGGTTGTAAAGGATGAGAGGGCCGAGAAGTAGGTAGGACCTCTGGGCGCCCATCGATTTGTTTCAGTCTTTTTTGGGACATTGAGAGCAGTGGGTGGCCGTGTCAGCGGCGGGTTGACGGAGGAGTTCCATCATCCTGTCTTTGCAACGATGGGCTCAGCGCAACCCTCTTGGGCGAAGGCGCTGATCAGCTCCTGCTTGTTTGACACGCCGGCCTTTCGGTAGACATGCAGGGCGTGCGTCTTGACGGTGCCGGGGGTCACGTAGAGTTGCTCGGCGATGAACGGCAGGGTTCGGCCCTGCACAAGGTACAGGCAGACCTGGGCCTCGCGCGGCGTGAGTCCCAGGTCTGCGGCGAACACGGCGAGGCGGGCCTCCAGCCCCAGCGACTCGGCCTGGGCGTCTGCCTCGGCACGGTCGTTGACGGGCGCCTGCGTTTGGGTGCCATCTGCGGAAACCGAGATTTCCCCGCCGCAGGCGCCGACGGAGCCCGCGACCTTCTGCGCGAGTGCGTCGGCCGTCAGAACAAGCAGATAGAACAGTAGGAACACGCCGGTGGCGCATGCCATGGGCAACCAGGTCTCCTCGGCGTTGGGCAGGGCGCTCACCATGCGGCCTCCCACATTGCCCAGACATACAACCGCGCCGATGATGCCTTGACCTGCGCTGAAGGCCAACAACGGGGAGGCCCCGGTTTCTTGTGCCGACTCGGTTACCTTCAATATGACGAGCGCTTGAAGAAAGAGGCTTGCGCCTGTGACGAGCGCTCCCGCCAACGCATGCTTCTCGGCTGGCATGACGAGCACGAACAGCATTCCAAGCACTGAAAACGGCAGGCAGTAGCGGTAGAGAAGCTCGATGTCGAGCCGCGCGCCGCCGCGCGCCACGGCGATGAGCGCCGCAGTCGTGATGCACCCGCACACGAGGAAACCGCCGGGGAAGATGGTCGCGGCCCCGCTATATGTCGACCCCATGAGCAGCGACGTCACAAAGTTGCCCACGAGGGCCGCCAAGGCGAAGAGGGCCATGGTGCGCCAAGGAAGAAGCGACGCGTTTACCAGGCCTGCCGAGGCTTCGCCGGGCGTGCGGGCTCCAGGCCACACCTCATGCGTCAACGTGTGGCGCCGCCAGGAGTCGAGCAACCACAAGCCGCCCGAGACAAGGGGCAGCATGCAGGCGACGCATGTCGAGCCTTGGCCTGGAATGGTGGGCAACGCCAAGTAGATTCCGTATCCAAGCAGGAAGGACAGAAGCACGAGCCGGCGCATGGAACGAGGCCCCAGCGAAAAGCGCGCACCCCAGGCCACGCTGAGCACGAGCCCCGCCGCGCCGTAAACGACCCCGCATGCGACGACGGCCGCGAGCAGGGCGCCCGAACCCGCCGTGTTTGCCGCCAAGGCACCGACCGGGTCTGTCGCATGCGCCTGCACCGTGACCGAACCTGCGTCGATGGGGATTTGCATGAGGGCCGACACGGCCCACGACGATGCGGCCAGGCATGCGGCGGCGCCCATCACGACGGCGGGGGATATCCTGAGGTGCCGGTGGCGCAAGGCAAGCGCGATTCCGATGGCGAGCAGGAACAGGGTGAGCTGCGAGGTATAGTAGGCGAACTCGATACCGATGCTCGCGACGATATCTGCGGAGGGGAAGAGGGCCGTGCTGAGGTTGGCCACATACCCCCACGCCCACAGGCATGCCGCACCTACGACCGTGCAAAGTGAGGAAGCTCGCTGCGTCCAGCCGCCCTCTTTTTCATGAGACCTTTGGTGCGCCATTTTCCATCCCTTTTATCAAAACCCCATTGACCAGCAAGTTTAGCGCATCTCTACCATTTGGGGAGATGCATTCGGGAAAGTGCCGACGCATCATGAGCCACGTCGGGCGGCTATGGGTGCCGTCCATCGGGCACGCCCGGCCATGTGCCGCGCGACGTCCAAGAGACCAAGGGGGTTTCATAGATGGAAAAGACCTATCCCGAGATTGCACGTGACGCCATGAACCGCCGCACGTTCATCACGGCCGCCGGCGCTTCCGCCGCGTTTGCCGCAGCGGCGAGCATGGCCGGTGTCGCGCTTGCCGACGAGGCCGATGCCAACGACGACGCGAGCAAGCCCCATGCCGAGGGTTCGCTGGCCGCCGAGAACCAGGCCGCCGGCACGGCAGGCGCCAAGTATCCCACGAACGACCCCAACCTGTTCGCCCCCTGCGCGGCAGGCGAGGGGGAGATCGCGTTCGTCGCCGACCCCATCGCTGATGACGAGATCGTGGCTACCTACGACGTGGACGTCGTGGTGTGCGGCCTGGGCCCGGCCGGCGACGCCGCAGCCCTTTCTTGCGCAGAGCACGGCCTCAAGACCGCCGCCGTGGAGAAGCGCGCCTTCGCCAACTACTGCTCGGCCACGCTGGGCGGCACCAACTCCAAGATCCACAAGCACTGGGGCGTTGAGTTCGACGAGGCCGAGTGGCTGCACGACGCCATGGTTGACAACGGCTTCCGCGGCAACCTCGACCTGTACAAGCGCTATCTTGAGTGCAACGGCGAGGCCGTGGACTGGTACGTCGACCATCTCATGAAGGCCGGCGACAAGACCGAGGACGACTTCCCGCTCACGTTCAACGCCACCGGCGACTTCCCCGATTTCCGCGATCCTGCTGACCCCACGAGCCTGTCGCGCTCCTGGAACACGAGTTTCAACCTGCCCTTCACCGCCGCTGAGCTCGCCGAGCTGCTTCCCCAGATCATCGAGGAGGCCGGCGCCGAGATTCGCTACGAGTGCCCCGCCTGCCAGCTTGTAACCGACGAGTCCGGCGCCGTGACCGGCGTCATCGTGAAGAGCGCCGACGGCTACGAGAAGTACAACTGCGCCAAGGGCGTCGTGCTCGCCACGGGCGGCTACGGCTTCAACCTTGAGAAGCTCCAGCGCTGCTGCCGTCCGCGCGATCTCGCCCTGTGCGGCTGGATGAGCCCCTCCACCGGCAACACCGGCGATGGCCATGAGATGGCGGTGGCAATCGGCGGCATCGAGGACGAGTACCCCCACCCCCTCATGCTCGACCCCATGCAGCTCATGCCGTACCTGCGCGTGAACAAGCTGGGCAAGCGCTTCACGCCCGAGTACGAGCCTTACAACCACCTGGCCTGCGCCATCCAGGCTCAGCCGGGCGCCTGCGACTACTACATCGTCGACGGCGACATTGCCAACAAGATCGACGCTATCTGGACACCCTCCAGCTCCTGCTACGGCCCCAAGGAGGTCTGGGTGGGCGCCGCCACGAGCGAGAACGCCCTCAAGGCAGACACGCTCGAGGAGCTTGCCGAGCTCATGGGCGTCGATGCTGACACGTTTGTGGCCACCATCGACCACTGGAACGAGATGTGCGACGCCGGCGAGGATACTGACTTCCACTTCCCGGGCAACATGATGGCCAAGATTGACACGCCGCCCTTCTATGCCAACCTTGAGGGCGCCGAGGCCCTCTCCACGGCGGGTGGCCTGCAGGTCGATATCCACTCCCGCGTGCTGAACGGCGACTTCGCCCCCATCCAGGGCCTGTTTGCCGTCGGCCTCACCTCGGGCGGCATGTTCAGCAACACCTACCCGCACAACCTCAACTGCCTGTCGCATACCCGCAACTGCACCTTCGGCTACCTCGTGGGCAAGTACCTCTCCGGCGACGAGGCGTAAGGTCTAGCCGCCGCGCGGCCCCTGCCCCGTCTATAGCCTGGCACCCAAGCGGCCCCTCGCGCAGCAAATATCGCGCGAGGGGCCGCTTCGTCTCGATTGCGCGCCGTGGGTCTACGCAGGCCTGTTGTTTACAGCATGTCGTGATCGATGCGGTAGGCGGCGAGCTGGTTGTAGTCGTCGAGCGCGGTGGCGGGGATGATGGGGCGCTCGTCTTCGGGCTTGAGGGCAAGCTTGCGCGCACCCACCGGGCACACGATGCCGCATTGCCCGCAGGAGACGCACAAGGCGTTCGTTTGTGGCGCACCGCCTTGCCCGTCCATGGTGATGGCCTCCATGGGGCAGCGCTCTGCACATGCGCCGCACTTGACGCAGTCGGTGGGGTCGTACTCGAGTTTGTAGTCGGTCAGGTTGTCGAAGCAGCTTGCTGTGGCGGCGAAGTCGGGGCCGAGTGCCTTGTAGGAGCTCAGGATAGTGCAGCAGTCGCCGTGGCAGTGGCAGATGATCTCGGAGTCGCGCGTGTACATGGACTCGATGACCAAGCCGGCGTCGATGGA
>CAKUKJ010000101.1 GCA_934662525.1 uncultured Coriobacteriales bacterium
GAGCGCACGAGCGAGGAGGTCGCGCAGGTCGTGGAGGAGGCCCAGGCGGAGAACCGCTCGGTCTACACGCCCCAGTCGCTGTGCTCCATCCTTGAGCGCGCAGGAGCCCTCACAAGCCGCACCGAGGAGGTGGTCGGGGACGAGTCCGCCGCCGAGCCCGGTGAGCTTGAGACGGGCGAGGCTGCGGGTGCGGCCGAGGACGCCGGCGTCACTGCCGCTGGTTCCGACGACCCCTTGCTGCCCGAGGTCGAGTCTGTCACCATCGATGCGCGCGAGGTCGCCGCACCGCCCGTCACCTATTGGACCTCCACCGACGAGGGCCTCACGGTGCTCGCCTCCCACAAGGAGGGCTCGGCGCTTGAGAAGCTGCTCACAAGCGAGACTGAGAGCGTCTACCTGCCCATCTATGAGCGCGTGCTCGCCTTCTGCGCCGAGCAGCCCCGTCCCAAGCCACAAATCGACGCCATCGTCGACGACGACCCGCTCGTGAAGAAGCCGCGCCGCTACTCGAACCATTTCATCGAGCTGCTTGAGAACCGCGAGGCGCTGAGCTGGCACGACGGCGGCTGGAACGCCACAGAGCTGGGGCGTCGCTACCTCGAGAAGCACGGCCTGCTCGCCGACTAAGGCCCGCGCGGCACCTGGGCGGGCGCTGCCTGGGCCTTCGGGCGCCTAGGGCACCTTTCGCATCGCGTCTTTGCTTACACATCCGACCAAGGAGAATCCCATGTCTGCTTCTACCAGCGTCGCCGTCAACCCCGAGCTTGCCGAGCTTGCGAGCGCCATGGACGGCCGTGCCGACACGTACGGCCTGCTCTCGCGCCTGTTCCGCGTCGAGGTCGACGGGCCCTTGCTCACCCAGCTGCGCGGCATGAAGTTTCCCGAGAACACGGGCAACGCCCACGTCGACGCAGGCTACGAGCTCATGCACCGCTACCTCAGCAACGTGTGGGAGCCGGCGCTGCTCGACCTGGCCCGCGACTACGTGCGCGTGTTCATCGGCCATGGCGTGAACGGCCACTCAGCCGCCTACCCCTACGAGTCGGTCCACACCTCCGAGAAGCGCCTCATGATGCAGCAGGCCCGCACCGAGGTGCTCGCCGTCTATCGCGCCAACAACCTCAAGAAGGACGAGCATTGGCGCGAGTGCGAGGATCACATCGCCGTCGAGCTTGAGTTCATGCAGGTGATGTGCCAGCGCACGGCCGTGGCGCTGCGCAAGGGCGATGAGGACGCCGCCATCGAGATGCTCGCGACGCAGCGCGACTTCGTGGCCGACCACCTCGCCAACTGGGTGCCCATGCTCGTGCACGACATGCTGCGCTTCTCCGAGACCGAGCTGTATCGCGGCCTGGCGGAGCTCACGCTGGGCTTCGTGCAGACGGAAGGGGAGCTGCTCGCCGAGCTTCTCGACGGTGTCGAGGCAGAGGTTGCCTAGGGACGCCTGGGGGTGCTCAATGCCTGACATGAAATCTGCCGCGACGCTGCTGGCGAGCCTGAGCAGCGCCGACCTCAACGTCTACCCGTATCGCTGCGCCGTGGTGCGCAACCGCCATGCAAGCTGCATGCGCTGCGCCCAGGCGTGCACCTCGGGCGCCATCAGCGTGGAGGACGGTGCGGTCAGCGTCGACCCCGAGCTGTGCGTGGGGTGCGGCACGTGCGCCACGGTGTGCCCGACCTGCGCCCTTGAGGCACGCCACCCTGCAGACGCCGAGCTTGCGACGCGCGCTCATGAGGCGCTGGAGGCTTGCGGAGACACGCTCGTCGTCCTGTGCGACTCGATGTGGAGGCGCAACGCCGACACCGTGGACCCCGCCCGCGCGGTGCGCGTGACCTGCCTGGGCCGCATGGAGGAGTCGGTGCTCGTGGACGCGGTGGCGCGCGGGGCCAAGCGCGTGCTGCTCGTGCATGGGCCGTGCGAGTGCTGCCCGCGCTCCGTCGGCATGCATACCTACGCCGAAGTGGTGGACAACGCGAACATGCTCCTGGAGACATGGGGCGCCTCCCCATGCGTCGAGGTGCGCGAGAAGCTGCCGAAGTGCGTGAGGCTCGAGGGCGGCTCCGGGGTCTGCGGGCATGTGGGGGGGGCGTTCGACGAGTCGCGCCGCGAGTCGTTCTCGCAGGTGGGACATGCCGTTGCGGGCATGTTTGCGGGCGAGGGCGAGAGTGGGGACGCAACTGGGACGGTCGGGGGAGAAGGCGCGCCCTCTGGGACAGGCGCCGGCGCCGGCGCGCCCGCCCCGCTCGTCTCGACCGGCCCGGCCACGCTCAAGACCATGCTGGACGGCACGCTGCCGCATTTTCTTCCCGACCGCCGCGAGCGCCTGCTCGACGCCTTGGCCGAGCTGGGCGAGCCGGCCTGCGACGCCGCGCTTGAGACGCGCCTGTGGGGGCGCGTGTCCATCGACGTCTCGCGCTGCAAGACGTGCCTTATGTGCGCGACGTTCTGCCCCACCGGTGCCATCTCCAAGATTGCGGGCGACGACGGCGCCGTGACATTGGAGCACCGCCCCGCCGACTGCGTGAAGTGCCGCTGCTGCACCGACGTGTGCCCCACCGACGCGCTCACGCTGTTCGAGGACGTGTTGGCCAGCGAGGTTGCGAGCGGCGCCGTGACCGAGCGCTTCGAGCTGCCGCCTGTCCGCGACGGGCGCGGCGGCCCGCATTCCATGCTCGGCGCCTTGAGAAAGATCATCCACTGCGACCAGCTCTACGAGCGCTAAAGAGGTGCCCGACATGACTGTCGATTCTGCTATTGCCAACGGCTCCCGTGCGGCCGATTCTACCGTCCTGCCCGAGGCGAGCGCCCCCCGCGTGCTCGTGCGCGGCGTTGCCAACGCGGGCAAGACCCGTGCCGCCTGCGACCATGTGCGCGACCTTCTCGCCGCAGGAGTGCCCGCGCGGGACATCCTGCTCGTCGTCGCGACGCCGACGGCCGTGCGCGACATTGCCGGCGAGCTGGGAGGCGCCGCCGAGGGCGTGCGCATCACGACCTCCCGCGACTTCGAGCTGGGCATCCTCTCCGAGCCTGCCGCCCGCGCCTTCATCGGCCGTCGCCCTCGCGTGCTGTGCGACTTCGAGGAGTCGTTCCTGCTCGAGGACATGCGCGCCACGGGCATCCCGGCGCGCCGCCTCAAGGGCATGCTTGGCTTCTTCCGCAAGAGCCTGACCGAGCTTGCCGACGACGACATGGCGAGCTTCATCATCGACGTGCGCGAGCAGACCGTGCTCGACGCCCTGCATACCCATCTGGGCGCCTACGACGCCATGCTCGACTGCGAGGTTTCCAACCTTACGGTGCACTACCTGCGCGAACATCCCGAAGCGGGCGCCGCGACGGGCGTGCGCCACATCGTGGCGGACGACTACCAGTGCCTGAACCGTGCGAGCCAGATCGCGCTGGAGCTGCTTGCCCCCCAGACCCTGTGGGCCTTCGCCGACGAGACGCTCGCCGCCCAGGGAAGCGACCCCTTCCCCTATCTGGCCGGCGTGGCCGAGTTTTGCACGCGCAACCCCGAGGCCGTCCAGGTCGAGCTTGCGGCCCCCGAGACCGGCGCCGCCTCGGCCGCAGCATGGCTTGCCAAGGGCGGCTACCTGTCGGCGCTCTCGCTGGGTCTTGCCGAGGACAGGGGCAAGGTCGCGACCGAGCACGCCTATGGCGTCGTGCCTGTCGCGCCTGCTGTTGCGGGGGTCTGCCAGCGCGTGTATGCGACGCCCGACGATGAGCTCGACGGCGTGGCGTCCCAGGTCATGGACCTTGTGCATGCGGGTGCGAATCCTGCCGACATCCTCGTACTTGCACCCAACCGGGCATGGGCGGGCGGTGTCGAGCGTCGCCTGGCGCAAGCAGGGGCGGCCGTCGAGACCCATGAGGGCACGCGCCTGGCCGGCGGCTCCTTCCGCGAGCTTGCCCGCTGCCAGACGGGCCGCATGTTCACGGCGCTTGCCCTGCTCGCCGACCCCAATGACTCGCTTGCCTGGCGCTGCTGGTGCGGCGTGGGCGACTACCTGGCCCGCAGCAACATCTTCACGGGCATCGAGGCGCTGGCCCACGAGCGTGCCTGTGGCCTGGGCGAGGCCATGGCGCTGCTTGAGGCGGGGGAGGCCCCCGAGGTCCCCGGCCAGGCGAGCGTGCTGGAGGCATATTGTCAAGGCCGCGAGATGATTGCCAACCTGGGCGACCTGCGCGGCACGGAGCTGCTCGCGGCTTTGGCCAAGGGGCTTGGCATGGATGGTGTGCCCAGGACGTTTGCCGCTCTTGCCTCTGATGCCTTCGCCGGCCCCGAGGCTGATGCCAAGGAGCTGTTCGCCGCCGCCCAGCGCTTCATGCAGCAGGGCCAGGTGTGCCCTGGCGCCGTGCGCGTCGCGCTTTACGAGCAGGCATGCGCCCTCAAGGCGGGCCATGTTGTCGTGTGCGGCCTCATGAACGGCTGGCTGCCCGAGCATGCCTATTTCGACCTGGCGGAGGCCGACTTCGACGCGCGCGCAAAAATCGACGCCGAGGCGCGGCAGAAGATGTATGAGCTTGCATCGTGCGCGACGGGCGAGCTTGTGCTCACGGGCTTTGCCGACTGCGACCTTGAGCTGGCCGAACGCATGCATCTCAAGGGCTACAAGGTGCGCATGGGCGCAGACGGCAAACGCATTACGACCGTGCGCCCCAGCGACCTGGCCACCTACGCCCTGCACGCCTGGGGGCTGGCTGCGCTCCCGACCAAGTCGCTTTTGCGCGACTACACCCCCGCCCAGGTCAACGCATAGCGCTTCTCAATCTCATCCAATTGGAGTCCATCATGCTCATTCATCCTTCCCTTATCGAAAAGGCCAACCTCGACGCGCGCGAGTACAACGCCGACGTGGCGGCCGACATCAAGCGCTCCTTCACCTACGTGGGGCCCATCACGGTCGGCTCGCACGAGGAGGCCGGCGACGACGCCCCCGTGCGCAACGAGATGCGCCTCATCTGCCGCATGAGCAAGCCGTACTGGACGAGCGAGGGCGACGGCGACCAGATGTGGGACGCCATGCGCACCTGGCTCGAGGCCAAGGAATACAAGGTCAAGTCTACCATTGCAAACTTCAACAAGTCGCGCGCCGAGAAAGGCCACCAGACGGTGGATTACGACCGCGTCGAGCTCGACATGAAGCCCTATGCGTTCGGCATCGCCTGCCCCGAGGGCGACGACCTGACCGACTTCACCACCATCGCCTCCCGTGTGCGCGAGCTGCTCGCTGCGGGCGTCCTGCCTGCGGACATGCTGGGCATCGAGGCCCCCTCGGCTGCCAGCCTGGCCGAGCAGTCCGAGTGCGCCCGCGCCGAGGCGGCGAAGCGCGCCGCGCAGCAGGCCCAGGCCGCCGCGCAAGAGGCCGCTGCCCAGGCTGAGGGCGCCGAGGGCGACGGCGAGAGGGCGGAGGACGAGGCTGCTGAGCCCGTGCAGGACAGTACCGCCCCGGCTGCCGCTGGCGAGGCGTCCGAGCCCGTTACCGATGCCGCGCCCGGGCCTGCTGCCGAATCCGCCGAGGATGCCCAGCCCGCTGCCGATTCCGAGCCTGCCCCCGCTGCCCCTGCGCGCCTGCCCCATGCGAGCGACTGCCTTGTGAGCATCGACTACACGCTGTGGGACGTCCGCCTGGCAGACGGCACGGTTCGCACGCTCGACAGCGTCGCCGGAACGTGGGCGTAGCCATGCCTGCCGCAGCGGTGCAGGCCATCGCGGGCCCCAAAGCTTTCGGCAAAACGAATGCCCTGATAGACCGCATCGCGGGTTTGCTTGAGCAGGGGGTTGCCCCAACCGACATCGTCGTGCTGACGCCTGACGCCGACGCCGCCCATGAGCTGCGCGTGCGCCTTGTCGCCCGCCTGGGAGATGCGGCTCTCGACGGCCTGCGCGTCTGCTCTTGGCGCAGGTTCGCATGGGAGGCTGCGGGGGCGCCGCGCGTTCTCAGCCAGCCTGAACGCTCGATTCTCCTTGCCGACCTGCGCACTCAGGGCTTCTCGGCGCAGGAGGTCTCGCACGCGTTGGACGGCGCGGTCGACGCTTGGTCGCGCGGGGAGAGGCTGGATGCCGATGCCGTGCAAGGCAAGGACGGCGACTCGTGCCTCGCCGCGCTCCTCCAGTCCCTTGCCGACCGCCGGGCCATCCTTCCCGAGGCCCTCGCCGCCCATGCGATGCCGCCTGCCGATGCCGCCCACGTGCCGTATGTGCTGGTGGACGACGCCGACGCGCTGCCTTGCGCCGCCCTGCGCCTTGCCGCGCGTATGGCAACGGCTACCTGCACCTTTGCCGGCAATCCCGACGGCGGCAATGCGCCAGACGGCGTCGATCCCCGGGCGTTCCTTGCGCTGGCCGATGACGCGGGCACACAGGCCTTGCCTGCAACGGGCCGCCATGTCCATGCCGAGCGGGCACAGGTCGTCAAATGGACGGATGCCGGCGAGGAGGCGTCGGGCGTCGCGGCGCTTGTCGATTGCACGCTTGCCCAGCAAGCCGCGCATGACGGCGACTGCGCGGGCCCTGTCGTGCTCGTTGCTCCCAACCGCGCTTGGGCGCGCCGCATCGCCCAAGCGTTGGAGCATGCGGGCATCGAGGCGTGCGACGCGGCCGTGTCGGTGCCCTTTGCCTGCGATCCCCGCGACCCCAAGGCTTGCTTGCCCCTGCGCTGCCTTGCGGCCCTTGCCCTCCTTGCAGACCGCGACGATGCGGCAAGCTGGCGCACATGGTGCTCGCTTGGGTACCCCGACCTTGCCTGCCGTGCGTGGCAGGGCCTGGAAGGCTACGCCCGCGCCCACAACGAGGCCGTCCCCCAGGTTCTGCCGCGCGTCGAGCATGAGGTTGCCGCCGGTGGGAACCCCTTCCCCGGGGCGCACCAAATCGCCGCCCGCGTGCGCGAGGCCGAGGTGCTTTTCCGCGCATGTGCGGGCAAGCGCGGCGTGGGCCTGCTCAACACGTTCGACCCCGCTCAGACGAAGGCGTTCCGTCAGGCTCTCGTGCTTGACGAGGACACGCTGGCTGTCGCCGACGCGCCCATGCTCCTCAAGGCTGCCCTTTCCTCGGTGCTCGACCCGTCTGCCGGCATCCTGCCTCACGAGGTGCGCGGTGCCCGTCACGACAAGATAGCCGCCGCCATCCAGGCCCGACGCGCGTTCATCTGCTTGGGCAGGGCTCCTGTGGGAATCCGTCCCCGCCTTTTGGCCGTGCTGGGCGCAAACGAGGGCATCGCCGATCCCGACGCCTTGCTGACCTCGTTGTCCATCCAGGCAGACGTCCTGGTCGTCTCCTATGTCCAGCATATGCCCGCCGAGGCGGCGACGCGCCTGGGGGCGGCGTTCACCCGCACGCGTCAAACATCCGAGGGCCCCGTTGCGCTCCTGCGCCCGAGCGCGGCGCTCGAGGCCCTCGGGC
>CAKUKJ010000102.1 GCA_934662525.1 uncultured Coriobacteriales bacterium
GGGCAGGACTGCCCGGCCATCCAGCGCTTCACGCTCGACCCGACCATCGGCGGCCATGTGGGCCCGGGGATGGTGGCGCTTGCCTTCTGGGGCACCGACCGCGCCAAAGACGCGCGGGCATCCAAGCGATAACCGGCATTCTTACGGGGCGCCTGCGGGCGCCTCTGCTGTGAAAGGACATACATGAGCTCTCAGCGCGCAACAAAGCGCACAATCGCCTTCATCGGCTGCGGCACGATGGGCGCCGCCATGGCAGGCCATCTTATCGACGCGGGCTATGACCTGCGTGTTTACAACCGTACTGCCGAGAAGTGCGCCCCGCTCGTCGCCCGGGGGGCCAAGCTGGCGACGGATGTGGCCTGCGCCGTCAAGGACGCCGACGTGGTCATCACGATGGTGGGCACGCCCTCCGACGTCGAGGACCTCTACCTGAGCCACGACGGCATCCTGGAGGCGAGCGCGCCGGGCGCCTACCTCATCGACATGACGACCTCCTCCCCGCAGCTTGCCCGCGACATCTCCGAGGTCGCCGAGCTCTCCGGCAAGCATGCCTTCGACGCCCCGGTGACGGGCGGCCCCGAGGGCGCCGCCAACGCCACGCTTACCATCTTCTGCGGCACCGACGACAAGACGCTGTCCGGCGTGCGCGATGTGCTTGAGTGCATGGGGTCGCGTGTCGTGTGCTTTGGCGGCGCAGGCAAAGGCCAGCTTGCCAAGCTTGCCAACCAAACGGCGCTTGCCGGCGCGATGGTGGGCTTCGCGGAGGCGGTTGCCTTTGCCAAACAGGCCGGGCTCGACGTGGCACAAACGCTCGATGCCCTGGCCGGCGGCATGGGCGACTCCAAGGCGATGGCGACGTTCGGCCCGAAGGTGCTGGCAGGCGACTTCAAGCCCGGCTTTGCGGTGGACCATTATGTGAAGGACATCGACCTCATCGAGCAGGCGGCCGAGCCCATGGAACTCACGCTGCCCGGTGTGGATACGGCGCGCGACCTATATCACGTGCTTTCGGTCATCGGCGCCGGCAAGCTCGGCACGCAGGCGATCGCCCTCATGTACGAAGACGAGGACACCTGCGCCAAGCACGGCCTCGACTGGTCTCGCCTGGGCAGCCCCGAGTATGCCGGCGACGAGGCTTCGGCATGCAGAGACGAAGCGTCCGACACGCCCGGTCGCAGCGGCGCGGGCGCGGCCGGCCTCAACCGTCCCCATATGGCCGACGATGACGAGGACGATGACTACGAGGAGTTCGACGTCGCCGGCGCCTACGGCCTCGAGAGCTTCTATGATGCCTCGGCCTCCCACGAGTAACGAAAGGCCCAATGCACATGAGCAACGACATCGACTTCAACTCGGACGAGCTTGAGTTTGCGGCCCTCTGCCCGGCGGGCTTCGAGGAATCCCTGGCGGCAGAGCTGCACGGCTTGGGCGCTCGCCGCATTCGCCCGCTTCGCGGCAGCGTCTCCTTCTATGGGGACCTGCCCTGCGCATACCGCGTGTGCCTGTGGGCGCGTCTGGCCAGCCGCGTGACGCTCGTTCTCGGTCGCGCCCCCGTCTCGTCCATCGACGAGCTCTACGAGGCCGCCCGCGCCATCGCCTGGGAAAGGCATGTGGGCGAGGGTTCGACGATTGCCGTGGAGGCGCGCGGCGGCAACGACGCCGTGCACGACATGCGCTTTGCCACACTGCGCGTGAAGGACGCCATCTGCGACCGTCTGCGCGAGCTGCGCGGCAGCCGCCCCTTCGTCGACGCCGAGCGGCCCGACGTCCGCGTCATCGCCACGGTGCGGGCCAACAAGACGCTCTTCTCGCTCGACCTGTCGGGCGGCTCGCTCATCGACCACGGCTACCGCGTGCCCCTGCGCGGCCGCGTTGCCGTGGGTCGGGCCGGGTACGTGCGCGAGGACATGGCCGACCTGCTGCTTGACTTGGCCGGATGGGTCAAGGTCTGCAAGCGCAACGGCGAGGCCCATCTGGTGGACCCGCTCGGCACATCTCCCGCCCTGCCCGTCGAGGCGGCCTGCATCGCCGCCGACCGTGCGCCGCGCCTTGCCAAGCGCTACTGGGGTTTCACCGGCTGGCTCGGCCACGACCGGCAGGCTTGGGACGAGATCCTGGCCGACGCCCAGCGCCGCTTCGAGGCGGGCCGTGCGTGCGGCGTGCGCGTGAGCGTGGCCTGCACCGACCCCGCGACCCGCGTCGAGCTTGCCGACATGGCCAGGCGCGCAGGCGTGGAGGCCCTTCTTGACGTGCAGGCATGCGGTCCGGCCATGCGCGACCTGGGCTCCGAGCGCCTGAGCGACCCGATTGTCGCCTGCGCCCTGCCCGACGAAGGAGTCGTCGGCCTCATGGGCGACCTGCCCGCGCGCCTGGCCGCCATGGCGGCCCTCACGCGCACCGAGGCCCTTGCCGAGGCCCCGCTTACCGCCCTCGTCACGACCGACATCCTGCAGCGCACGCTTGCCATCGAGCCCGAGGTCGTCTGCAACGTCATCAACGGCAAGGACGACGCCACCATCGCCGTCTTCCCCAGCGCCGCCCAGGCCGCCCGCGCCATGGCGCAGAAGGCATCCGAGCCCGCAGCCCCGCAGGCCGACGGGCAGCAGGTCGGAGGTTCCTCCAGCCATGCCGACGAGGCCCTCGAGGGGGCCCGCGCCGTCGAGGCGGCGCCCGTGCCCCAGCTCTTCCACACCATTGAGCTGCCCGGGGACGCCGGCCCCATCGACGTGCTTGTGCCGGCGTCTGACCAATATGCGGCGCGCCTGCACAAGGTCGCCAAGGCCGCCCGCAAGTGGGCGCGCAGGGAGAACATCTCCTGCTACCGCATCTACGATGCCGACCTGCTCGACTATGCCGTGAGCGTCGACCTCTATGAGGGCAGCGACATCACGCCGGGCCGCTGGGTCGTCATGAGCGAGTATGCGCCGCCCAAGAGCGTCGACCAGGCCCTCGCGCAGCGCCGCCTGGCCGACGCGCTCGCCATCACGCCCCGCGTGCTCGGCGTCGACCCCGAGAACGTCTTCCTCAAGGTTCGCCGTCGCGCCAAAGGCGGGTCTCAGTATTCCGAGCGCGTGCGCCAAGGCCGCACGGCCCTGGTGGAGGAGGGCGGTCTGCTCTTCGAGGTCAACTTCTCCGACTACCTCGACACGGGCCTGTTCCTGGACCACCGCATCGTGCGCGCGATGATCGCCGAGCGCTCCCGCCGCGTGCGTTTCCTCAACCTGTTCGCCTACACGGGCACCGCGAGCTGCTATGCCGCCGCCGGTGACGCATACCAGACCACGACGGTCGACATGAGCAAGACCTACCTTGCCTGGGCGCAGCGCAACATGGAGCAGAACGGCTTCTCGGGCCCAATGCACGAGTACGTGCAAGCCGACGTCATGCCGTGGATTTCCGAGCAGCGCCGCACGGCCAAGCGTTGGGACCTCATCTACATCGACCCACCCACGTTCTCAAACTCCGCGCGCATGCACAAGCGCGGCTTCGACGTGCAGCAGGACCACGCCGAGCTCATCATCGGCGCCTCGCGCCTGCTCACGCGCACCGGCACCATCGTCTTCTCGTGCAACCTGCGCGGGTTCAAGCCCGACATGGAGAAGCTTGAGAAGGCGGGCATCGAGCTTGAGGACATCACCGCCTCCACCATCCCGCGCGACTTCGAGCGCAATGCCAGGATTCACCACTGCTATCTGGCCCGCCGGTTCAAATAGGAAAGTATGCAGAGGGATGCGCTGTGGCTGCGTTGCGCAAAGGCTTATGTACTCCAGTACACCGCGCCTTTGCGCGCCTTGCCACGGCGCATTCCTTTTTAGGCGGGGATTGCCTCGGCGTTTGTTTGGTTTTTGAGACAAGAGGCAATGGTACAATGCCCTTAAGCTGCCTTTTTCGCTAAAATAGGGCGTTCCACATACAGGCGAAGAGTACAAGGGGGCAGCTATGACCGACACAGCGACGTCATCTGAGGAAAAGGCGATGGAGTTGTGGCAGCAGGCCCTTTCTGGCCGCAGCCGCAAGGAGCGCCAGATTGCCGCGCATGCTTTCGCGGTCGCAAGCGTCGCGGCGCCCGACAAGGTCGCGGCCTATGCCGACGTGCTGGTGAGCGCCGTGGGCAGGCCGGAGGCCCAGACGCGCTGGGAGTCGCTCGACGCGCTCGCCCATATCGCGCCCTACGCGCCCGAGGCGGCCGCCGAGGCGTTTGAAGGCGCCGAGAACTGCCTGTTCGAGGAGGAGTCGGGCCTCGTGAGGCTCAACGCGTTCCTCTTCCTCGTGAGCCTGGGCGAGTGCGGCCCCGATTGGTCGGCCAAGGCGTGGCCCCTTATGGACGAGGCCGTGCAGTGCATGCACGGCGACGAGGAATACCCCGACATGCTCAAGGCGCTCGTCGGTTTCGTGCAGGCCGACATCGACCCGGCGGTGCGCCAGGCCGTCGTCGACCGTCTCGCGTTCGATGCCCAAAGCGGCAAGGGCGAGGCATCTATGCTTGCCCGCAAGGTGATTCAGGCGGCATGCTAGCAAGCGCGCAGCGCCAGGCCTCCTGGTAGCTCACCGCGTTTGCCTGGGCAAGGGCCGCGACGCCGTCATGCTCGGGTCTCGTGCGCACGCGTCCGTCGGGAAGCGTCACTGCCTTGGCTACAACGGGTCCCAAGGGGGTCTCCACCTCGCAAGCCGTGCGCGGCAAAACCGTGCGCTCCATGCGGGCACGCCTGATGCCGATGGTCGTCGTGCTCATAAACAGAACGTTCTCAAGCGCCTCACGCCGTCCCTCGTCGCAGATGACCTGAATCTGCCACGCGGGGCGGTTTTTCTTTGTCTGAATGGGCAGGAAGTGGGCCTCCTTGGCACCTGCGGAAAGCAGCTCACCCATGCAGTGGCCGAGCGCCTCGCCTGTGCAGTCGTCCACGTCGCACTCAAGCTTCCAGACGGCGTCGCCCCCGACCTTCTCGCCGGCGGGGGAGTCGGGCAGTTGGTCGTGGAAGGTCGCTTCGATGAGATGCGCCCGCAGGATGCCGCTCGTGCCCCTGTTGTCGCGCTTGCCGGCTCCGATGCCGGTCTTGACGATGCGGAAAGTTTCGGGGAGCTGGTCGCATGTGCGCGTCGCCGCCACAATCGCCGCGCCCGTGGGGGTCACAAGCTCGCCCCGGACGGGCAGGATGCGCAGCGCGATGCCATGTTGGGACACGGTGGCACAGACGGCGGGCACGGGGACGGGCAGGATGCCGTGGGCGCAGCGCACGGTGCCCTGTCCCTCGCACAGATAGGGGACGACGACCTCGTCGACGTCGAGGTCGTCGAGGCACACGGCCGCCGAGACGATGTCCACGATGGAGTCGACGGCGCCGACCTCATGGAAGTGCACCTGGTCGGGCGTCGTTCCATGTGCCGTTGCCTCGGCCTGGGCGAGCACCTCGAAGACGCGCTTGGTGATATCGCGGGCGCGCGGGGTTAAGGCGCCGGCGTCGATGACGGCCATGACGTCGGCCAGCCCGCGATGCTCGTGGTGGTGGGCATGCTCGTGGGCATGGGCCTTGTCATGCATATGTGCGGCGTCCTCGCACATCGCCTCATGGGCATGGTCTACATGCCCGTCGCGCCCGTGCTCATGGGCGTGTGGGTGCGTGTGGTCGTGCGCGTGTCCATGGACATGCCCGTCGCCATGGGCGTGCTGCTCCTCGTCGCCTTCAAGATGCCCGTACAGCCAGGCCATGTCGTGGTCGTGGTTGTCAAGCTCGTCGTCCAGGCGCACGTCGAAGTCGCGGGCGCGCACCCCGTTTTTGGATACGTCGCTCACGCAGACCTCGTAGCCGTGCAGGGGCAGGGTGGCGAGTGCCTCGCGTAGGCGCGCCTCGTCGGCCCCGAGGTCGAGAAGCGACGCCACGAACATGTCGCCGCTGATGCCCGAGGAGCATTCAAGGTACAGGGTCTTTCCCATGGGGTTCCTTTCCGCTTTGAACAGGGGGGTAGCTGCTGGCTTCTAGGGCGGCGTCTCAGCGACGGTGGTTGATGAGGCTTGCCTGATAGCCGGCGCCGAAGCCGTTGTCGATGTTGACGACGCTCACACCGCTGGCGCAGCTGTTGAGCATGGCGAGCAGGGCCGTGACACCCCCGAAGCTCGCGCCGTATCCCACGCTTGTGGGCACGGCGATGACGGGGCAGCTCGCAAGGCCCGCAACGACGCTGGGCAACGCCCCCTCCATGCCGGCGACGGCCACGATGACGTTTGCCTGCGCGATGTCGTCGGCGTGGCGCAGCAGGCGATGGATGCCCGCGACGCCCACATCCCATGCGCGCACGACGCGGTTGCCGAGCATCTCGGCCGTGAGCGCCGCCTCCTCGGCCACGGGCAGGTCGCTCGTGCCGGCACATACCACCAGAACCGTGCCCTCCGTGGTGGCTTCGGGAATGCCGCCCACTATGCCCATATGGGCCTGCGCATGGTAGGTGAAGCAGATTCCAGGTTTCGTATCGTTTTCAAGCAAAGAAACGACGTCGGCGTGCTTCGCCTGGTCAAGGCGCGTGACCATGACGCGCGATTGACCGTTTTCTACCAGCGTCCGCACGATGCCTGCGATTTGCTCAGCGGTCTTGCCTGCGCCGTACACCACCTCGGACACGCCCTGGCGGGTGCCTCGCTGCAGGTCGAGGGCGGCATAGCCAAGCTCGGCCACGTCCTGCGCTCCTATCGCGCGCGCGGCCTCCTCGGGGCTCACGTCTCCCGTGGCCACCTTGCCCATAAGTTCAAGCAGCTCGCTTCGCTCCATTGCATCCTCCTTGGTCAAGGTTGAAAACTCTACCATGCGAGCGGGGAGGTTCTGCGCGGGATGCGCGGCTTGGCGAATTGTTCAAGCATGCGCCATCAAGGTGGGATACACTGCACGCGCTCGCTTGGCTTGCGCCGGCGCGTCGCGGGGCGGAGCCGCCCCGTGAACCTGAAATCGCACATGAAAGGTCGCCACCATGGCAGAGACCCCGATCGTTTATTCCACTGAAGGCGCCGCCGGCAAGCCGGTCGTCGTCGTCCATGGCGGCGCAGGCCGCCGCCGCCATCCCTTTTCGCCCGAGCGCGAGCAGCAGGCTGGGGCCGACATCAAGCGCGCCCTCGACGCGGCCATGGACGTGCTCAACGCGGGCGGCAGCGCGCTCGACGCCGTCGTCGCCGGCGTGCATGTGATGGAGGACGCGCCTGAGTTCAACGCGGGGCGCGGGTCGGCCCTTACGAGCGAGGGCAAGGCCGAGATGGACAGCTGCGTCATGACGGGCGACGGCGCCTGCGGTGCCGTGGCGGGTGCCACGTGCGTGCGCAACCCCGTCGACGCCGCCCGCGCCGTGATGGAGAAGACCCCGCACGTCCTCATGGTCGAGCCGACCGAGGCCC